>JACZVE010000088.1 GCA_022572825.1 SAR324 cluster bacterium | reverse complement strand
TTTTTTTTGATTTTGATTCATATGGCTATGGACACCGAAATACAACCTCAGTATTCGGGGGGCGCGGGGGAACTAGTTCCCCCGCATTTGCTTTTCTTCGGATAAATCACAGGCCTTTTAGTTATATCTCACTCACTGCATGACCGCCGATCAACGCCGGGGAACACGGATGGCAAATACCGATTACCATGCAGCCGCCACCCGGAATGCAGGTGCGACAATATTTGCTGCCTGTCCCCTTCGCTCAGAAAGCCACCGGTAAACTTCGCGCTTGAGTGTGTGATTTCGCCTGTGAAACCGCCCCCCCGGCCCCCTCTCCCGCGGGAGAGGGGGAGCGCCGCGCCATTGGTAAGCGATGCCGAAGGGCGGGGCCGACGCGACGACCCAAATTGCACCAAGCACGGGAGAGCGTCATACTGACTGTCTCTGCGGAGCTAAGGGGATAGGGACACAGTATTTTTCCCCGACACCACAAAATCGGTGTGAATCGGCGTTCTTCCGCGGTTGCATCTCAATTTAGTGCTTGTGAGCCGGTTTGCGGCCCCAAATCCAGGGGCCTTCAGACGAAGGTGGCCGGCGAGTTCAACAGCGGATGCGCAGGTTGCCCGGATCGTACAGCGGGCGCAGGCTGGCCGCGGCGGGAAAGCGCTCGCAGGCGATCTCGATCTCGTAGCGCCCCGCCTTGACGAATTGCGCATCGACTCCGTCGGGGTGACGGACGTAGCCCAGTCCGATCGCACGGCCCAGCGTGTGCCCATAATTGCCCGAGGTGAGATAGCCCACCATTTCCCCGTCGCGGTAGATGGGCTCAGAGTGATAGAGCAGCGGCTCCGGGTCCTCCAGTGCGAACTGCACCAGGCGCTTTTTGACCCCCAGCTCCTTTTGCCGCAGCAACGCGTCCAGCCCGATGAAGGGCAGATCCTTCCGCAAGGCGCAGGCAAAGGCCAGACCCGCCTCCAGGGGCGTATCCTCGCCGGTTATATCGTGGCCCCAATGCCGGTAGGCCTTTTCGATGCGGCAGGAATCCTGGGCGTGCATGCCGGCCAGCTTCAGCCCGTAGGGGTCTCCTGCCGCCATCAGGGCGTCGAACACGCCGCGGGCGAACTCGCAGGGAACGTACAGCTCCCAACCCAGCTCGCCCACATAGGTCACCCGAAAGGCCCGGACTTTCGCATACCCGACGTCGATTTCGCGCGCGGTACCGAAGGGAAAGGCCTCATTGGACACATCGGCGTCGGCCACCTCGGAGAGCAGTGCCCGGCTGTTGGGCCCCATCAACCCGATGACTGCATAGGCGGAGGTCACGTCCGTCACCACGGCGTTCGCTCCTGTCGAAATATTGCGTTGCAGCCAGTTCCTGTTGTGGCCGGCCACAGCGCCTCCCGTGACGATCAGGAAGGTATTCTCGGCCAGCCGCGTCACGGTCAGATCGGCCTCGATGCCCCCCTGGTGATTGAGCCATTGGGTGTAGACGATCCTGCCCACGGGCACCGCCACGTCGTTGGCGCAAATGTGCTGCAGCACCCGCTCCGCATCGGCGCCCTGGACGAGGAACTTGGCGAACGAGGTCTGGTCGAACAGGGCCACCGCTTCGCGCACCGCCCGGTGCTCCTGCGCCGCATAGGGAAACCAGTTCTGGCGCTTGTAGCTGTACCGGTACTCCGGCGCGATACCGGCCGGCGCGAACCAGTTGGCCCGCTCCCAGCCCGCCACTTCGCCAAAGCAGGCCCCGTTTGCCGCGAGCCGCTCGTGCAGGGGCGATTGGCGCACGCCGCGGGCGGTCTCGAACTGCCGATAGGGCCAGTGCATGGCGTAGAGCAGGCCCAGCACTTCCTTGGCCCGCTCGTACAGATAGCGCGAGTTGCCCTGAAAGGGGGCCATGCGCCGGATGTCCACGTCCCACAGATCCATGGGTGGGTGCCCTTCGACGATCCATTCCGCCAGCACCTTGCCCGCCCCGCCGGCGGACTGGATACCGACCGAGTTGAAGCCCGCCGCCACGAAAAAGTTGCGCAGCTCCGGCGCCTCGCCGAGCAGGTAGCGGTCGTCCGGTGTGAAGCTCTCCGGGCCGTTGAAGAAGGTGTGGATACCCGCGGTTTCCAGCATCGGCACGCGGTGGATCGCCCCTTTCAGCACGGGCAGGAAGTGGTCGAAGTCCGCCGGTAGCCGGTCGAAGCAGAAATCCTCGGGAATTCCGTCCATGCCCCAGGGCTTGGCGCTCAGCTCGAAGCCCCCCACGAGGAGCTTGCCCGCATCCTCCTTGAAGTAGGCCCCGGCGCCGGTATCCCGCAATACCGGCAGATTCGGGGGCAGGTCCGCGATGTGCTCGGTGACGATATAGAAATGCTCGCAGGCGTGCAGCGGCACGTTGACCCCGCACATGCGGCCCACCTCGCGGCCCCACATGCCCGCGCAATTGACCACGTACTCCGCCCGGATCGCGCCCCGCGGGGTGACCACGCCGGTGACGTGGCCGTTGCGCGTCTGGATTCCGGTGACCTTGGTATCCTCGAAGAAGGCGGCGCCGCCCATCCTGGCCCCCTTGGCGAGGGCCATGGTGCTGTCCACGGGATTGCCCTGGCCGTCCTTGGGCAGAAAGACCGCCCCCACCACGTCCTCGGCGTTGATCAGCGGCCACAGGCGCAACAGCTCGTCGCGCCCGATCACCTCCACTGCCAGGCCGAAGTTCCTCGCCATGGAGGCGCCCCGCTTCAGCTCCTCGAAGCGCTCGCTATCCGCCGCGACGCTGAGGCTGCCGTTCTGCTTGAAGCCCGTGGCCTGCCCGGTCTCCGCCTCCAGGGTGCGGTAAAGGTCGGCTGTGTACTGGGCCAGCCGGGTCATATTGAGGGTGGCGCGCAACTGCCCGATCAGCCCCGCGGCGTGCCAGGTGGTGCCGCAGGTCAGGCGCCGCCGCTCCAGCAGCACCACGTCCTTCCAGCCGATCTTCGTGAGGTGGTAGGCCACGCTGCATCCCACCACGCCGCCTCCAATGATGACGACGCGGGCCTGAGTGGGGAAATCGCTGCCCATGGGCGGTTCCTATCGGGAGATTCCTGAACGGTTACGATGCATCCCGCGGCTGCGGCAGCGCCACACCCAGCTGCCGGGCACAGGCGGAGAGGTCCTGCCACACGGTTGGCTCCAGCTCGATGCCCGCCTCCAGCCGGGCGGCGCGGTGCTTGGCCTCGTACTCGCCGGGCAGCATCACGGGCGGGTCGCCGGGGGCGGTGGGGGTGGCGTGCAGGTAATCGACGAGCGCCTCCACGTCCCTGTCGTACCGGGCCCGCTCCACGAACGCTTCCGGGTCGATGCAGATCACGAAGGTGCCGTTGTTGAGATCCTTCGCCGGTGCCAGGGCGGTGCCGGCCCCGGCCAGCACGCCGGAGAGGAGATCCACCATCACCGACAGCGCGTATCCCTTGTGCCCCTGCGCCCCGCCCAGGGGCAGCATCATGGCCAGCCCCTCCAGAAAGTCCTCGGGATTGGTCGTCGGAGTGCCGTCCTTGCGGACGATCCAGCCCTCCCCGGTGGGTTGGCCGCGGGTGTGGGCCTGGCGGATCTTGTTGCCGGCCACGGCCGAGGTGGCGAAGTCGAGCAGGATCGGCCAGCCCTTGGGGTTGGGGAAGCCCGCCCCCATGGGGTTGGTGCCCATGCGCGGGGCCAGCCCGCCGTGGGGCTTCACGAGGATTCCCCGCGCCTGCGCGTTGACGTACACCAGACCCACCAGCCCGGCCGCGGCCACCATCTCCGGGTAGGCGCCCACCCGCCCCACGTGATTCAGGTTGCGCACGCCCACCGCACTAAGCCGGGTTTCCCGGCATTTGGCGATGGCCAACTCGGTGGCCCGCGTGGCCCCCACGAAGCCCAGGCCGTGGTGGCCGTCCAGCACGGCGGTGGTGGGGGTCTCGCGCAGCACCGTCACCGGCGCTCCAGGCACGATGGCCTCGTCGCGGATCAATTCCACGTAGCGGGGCACCTGGCGCACGCCGTGGGTGTCGTGGCCGGTCAGGTTGGCCTCCACCAGCAGGCGGGCCGTCAGCACCGCGTCTTCTTCCGGCACTGCGGCCGCCTGCAGGCATTGCGACGCCAGGGAGCGGAGCTGGTCAGGTGTGAAGGTGGGCATAGCCGATCCTCGCCTAATACACCGCCCGGCCGCCCGAGGCGTCGAAGACAAAGCCGGTGGTGAAGCTGGCCTCCCGCGAGGCCGCAAAGGCCACCACGGCGGCGATCTCCTCGATCTCCCCGGGGCGCCGCATGGGGATCGCGGCGGTGAGCTCCCGCAAGCCGGCCTCGCCGTGGGCCTGCTCCGTGGCGGGCGTGCGCACCAGGGCCGGCGCGATGGCATTGCAGGTGATTCCGGTTGCGGCGTACTCCTTGCCGATGACCTTGGTCATCCCGATGACGGCGGCCTTGGAGGTAGAGTAGGGCAGCATGCGCAGGTTGCCCACCTTGCCGGAGATGGAGGCGATATTGACGATACGCCCGTAATTCGCCGCCAGCATCACGGGAAGCACCGCCCGGATACAGAGAAACATCCCCCGCAGGTTGACGTCCAGCACGCGGTCGAAGTCGGCGGGCAGCACCTCGTGGGTGCGCGCATCGGTCCTGCCGTTGATGCCCGCCGCCGTGATCAGCACGTCGATGCGGCCAAAGCGCTCGGCCACCCGCCCTACCGCCTCCTCGACGGCCTCGCGATCCGTGACGTTCACCGGGAGCGTGAGCACGGTGGCGTCCCGGCGCGCCAGCTCCCGGCCCCTCCGTGCCAGTCGCTCCCCGGCGACGTCCAGCAGCGCCAGCGCGGCGCCCTCGGCGCTCAACCTGCGCGCGATGCCGAAACCGATGCCCCGCGCACCCCCGGTGATGAGGGCCACCTGGCCCGCGAACCGCCTCATGCGCTTAATACCGCTCAATACACAGCCCGCCCGCCCGTGGCGTCGAAGGTGAAGCCGGTGGTGAAGCTGGCTTCCTTCGAGGCCGCGAAGGCCACCACCGCGGCGATCTCCTCGATCTCTCCGGTGCGCTTCATGGGAATCCTGTCCGTCATGTACTTCACCTGCGCCGCGGGCAGCGATTCGACCATGGCCGTGCGCACCACCGCAGGCGCGATGGCGTTGCAGGTGATGCCGGTCTCGGCGTACTCCTTGCCGATCACCTTGGTCATGCCGATCACGGCGGCCTTCGAGGTGGAATAGGCCAGCATTCCCGCGTTGCCGTCCTTGCCGGAGATGGAGGCAATATTCACGATACGTCCGTAATCCGCTTCCAGCATGGCGGGCAGCACGGCCCGGACGGAGAGGAACATCCCCTTGACGTTGAGCGCCATCACCTGCTCGAAGTCCGCCGGCTCCACCTGGTGGGTCTGGATGTTGGTCTGGCCCGTGATGCCCGCCGCGGTGACCAGCACGTCGATGCGCCCGAAGCGCTCCAGCACCGTTTTCACCGCGCCTTCCACGGCGGCCTGCCGGGTCACGTCCACCGCCAGCGCGAGGGCGGTGACGCCTTCGCCGGCCAGCGTCTGCTGGGCTTCGGCACCCAGTGGCTCGTTGATGTCCCACAGCACCACCGCCGCCCCTTCCGCGCCCAGGCGCCGGGCGATGCCGAAACCGATGCCCTGCGCGCCGCCGGTGACGATGGCCACCTGATCCTCGAACCGATTCATCCTGCCGTCCCCGGATGGGAGCACTGGCGGCGGCCGGTCGCGCTCCGTGCCGGCGCCGTCGATCAGCGGATGCCCGCCGGCCAGCACCCCACGGGCACCAGCGCGAGCAGTGCGCCGGTGTGCGCTGGCCGCTAGCACTATCGCGGGGCATGGATCAATCGAAGCGGGCCGCCGCAGCGCCCAAACCGGAAAAGCGGACCTCCCAGCGGTCGCCGCGGGAGATGGGAATGGGTTTGTGGAACGAGCCGGAGAGGATGCGCTGGCCCGTCTTCAGCCCGGTCCCGTGCTTGGCGAGCTCGTTGGCCAGCCAGGCGATGGACTCGTGCTGGTTGTCGATCACGTCCTTGCCCAGGACATCCTCCACCGTGACGCCGCTGCGCGTGATTTCGGCGCGCACCTCGCCCAGCACGAGCTCCTTGGGGTAGGGCCGCACCTCCGGCCCGGTGACCCATGCCCACTGCAGCACGTCGTCCGCGATACCCAGGGGCAGATCGGCTGCCATATCCCCCCGCGCTTCGAGGATTTCGAAGGCGGGCGCCACTGCGGCAAGGGCGTCGCGCACCTGCCCTGGCGTGACACCAGGGCCCTTCAGCGGCTTGGCGAGGGTAAAGCACAACTCCGACTCGATGGACGGGGCGATCATCTCGCCGAAGGAGAAGGACAGCCCGCTGGTATAGCCGCGACTGGCGAGCAGGTAGCCGAATACAGGGACGTCGCTGTTGAAGTGCGCACGCACGGCGGGCGCGGTGAAGCCGATTTTCCAGCCCGCCTGCTCCTCGCTCCCCTTGAGATGCATGGCCAGCAGCGCCTGCTGTGTCTGGTATCCCTGTTCCAGCGTCAGTTTCCCCCTCAGTTCGTCGGGGTAGTACACGTCCCGCCGGGCCGAATCCCAGATCATTCTCGCCGCTGCTTGCGGGGTCATCTCGAGCTTACTCCTCGCTGAAGGGATGGGCGCCAGGGCGCGGCGCGTCGTGCGCCGATCGTGCCTCGGCCTTGTTGCACGGCTGCGCCCTACTTGAACTCGGCCGTCACGGAGCCGTACGGGTCAAAGCGGGCTTCAATCAGGTCGCCGGGGGCGATAGTGAACTGCTTGGTGAGCGAGCCGGTCATCACGCGCATGCCCGGCTCAAGCTTGCGCCCGAACTCGGAAAGCTTGTTGGCCAGCCACGCGACCGACGCCTCGGGGCCACCCATGACCTCGTGCCCGGCCGCGCGCTGCAGGCATTCTCCATCGATGAATATCTCCACCGCCGTCTCACGCAACTCCACATCCGGGGCTAGCGGCGAGGTCAAGGGCCCGGTGATGAAGTATTTCTGCTGCACGTTATCGGCCATGGACAACGGGGGATCCCCTGCAAAGTCGCCGCGCTTTTCCACCAGCTCGATGCTCGGGGCCACGCCGCAGATGGCCGCTCTCGCCGTCTTCGCCGTGGCGTTGGGCCCCTTCAGTGGCTGGCCGATGGTCACGCACAGCTCGGTTTCGAACGAGGGCGCGACCAGATCGTCGAACGCGATGACGGCGCCGGATTTCAACTCGCCGCTTTCCAGCAGGTAACCGAACACCTGCTCGTGAAAGTTGACCTGCGCCTGAATGGCCTTCCCGGTCAGTCCCACCTTCCAGCCGGCATGGCGTTCCCCCGACTTTATCTGTTTGGCCAGGATCCCCAACTGAACGCGGTATCCGTCATCGACGCCGAATTTGCCGCGCCACTCGCGTGGGTAGTAGATTCCCTGCTGCTTGCACTCCCAGATCGAGTCGATCGCTGCCTGCAGATTCATGGGACGCCTTGAATGTAAATTTGGCCGATGGAACCGTAACACGCTTTCCAACGGCTGCAAATCGGAAAGTGCAGGGCGAACGGCGCCCGACTGCGCGGAGGGTTCGAAGGATGCGGCGCGGAATCGCGGCGGCGCGGCCTCATAACCCATGCCCGCGGGCACCCCGGTACTGTAAAATCACCGTGTAGCACCGCCGCGTAAATCCGAAGTGGAATATGCTGCACGGCCAGACGCGGGATCATCCGCCCGCATGGGTGGGTCACCGGGTGCGATTGCCAAGGCCCGCGCGCTCGCGTACAAATGATGCGTCCAGGAATTCCGCACGGGCGGTCGCAGGCAGGTGTCCGCGCCGGCCCGAGCCGCATTTTTAGCTGGAGGAGGCAGGCCATGACCTTCATCGGGATGATCGATCGTGACCAGGCCCAAGGCCGGCTCAAGGAGGTCTACGAGGGGATCGTTGCCTGGCGCAACGGCCGCTTGCCACCGCCCTTCAAGGGCATCAGCCTGAATGCGGAAGCCGTCGCCGCGGTGAAGCATCTCAACAGTGCCGTCACCTTCGGCGCCTCCACGCTGGGAACGCGGCGCGAGGAAATGCTGGGGACGTTTATCTCCACCATCAACGATTGCGATTACTGAATGGTGCATCACGGAGAGGCTCTCCGCGTTGCCACCCGGGACGATCACCTCGTTTTCCACATGGAGCGGGACTGGCGTTTGGCCGATCTGGACGATCAGGAGCGCGCCATGCTGACCTTTGCCGAAAAGCTCAATTTCCATCCCGGCAATATCGACCAAAAGGACGTGGATGGCCTGCATCAGGCGGGCTTCGATGACCGGGGCATCCTGGACGTCATCCTCATCACCGCGTTGTTCAACTTCATGAACCGCATCGTGGACGGCGTCGGCCTCCGCGCCGAGGAGGCCTTCCGCAGGAACAAGGAGCGCGGCGACGCCCGTGTGGAAGCGGAGCGCGCGTCCATACCTGCCCGATGACAGCCCCGCTGCACTCGTGGCATAGTGATAAAATGGATAAGACTTTGACCGATCCACGCAGCAACACGCCTGACGGCGCCATGGGACCGAGCGGAAATAGCTATGACGTGATCGTGGTCGGGGCCGGGCATTCCGGCTGCGAGGCCGCGCTGGCCAGTGCCCGCATGGGCCTGGAAACCCTCGTGCTCACCATGACGCTGGAAACCGTGGCGCACATGCCCTGCAATCCGGCCATCGGTGGCCTGGCCAAGGGCAACCTGGTCAAGGAGATCGACGCGCTGGGCGGCGAGATGGGCAAGGTGGCCGACGCCACGGGGATTCAGTTCCGCGTGCTCAATCGCTCCAAGGGCCCCGCGGTGTGGGGCAGCCGCTGCCAGTCGGACATGCTGCGCTACCGCGCCCGCATGCGCTCGGTGCTGGAGCGCACCGAGCGCCTCACGCTCCTCCAGACCACCGTCGAGGAGCTGCTGGCCGAGGGTGGACGCGTCACCGGCGTGCGCGCCGCGGACGGGACGGTCTATGGCGCCCGTGCCGTGGTGATCACCACGGGCACCTTCCTCAACGGACTGATCCACGTGGGCGACCAGCGCACCGAAGCCGGACGGGCGGACGAGCCCCCGGCCAAGGCGCTGCCGGGTTCCCTGGGCAATCTCAAGCTGCGCATGGGGCGGCTCAAGACGGGAACCGTGCCGCGCCTGCACAGGGACACGATCGACTGGGAGGGGTTGGAGGAGCAAAAAGGGGACGATCCCATCCGCAAGTTCTCCTTTTGGGACAGCCGGGTCGAGCTGCCGCAGGTGTCGTGCTTCATCACCTACACCAATGGCGCTACCCATCAGGTGATCAAGGACAACCTGGGCCGGTCGGCCCTGTACAGCGGGGCGATTAAGGGCGTCGGCCCGCGCTATTGCCCGTCCATCGAGGACAAAATCGTC
>JACZVE010000428.1 GCA_022572825.1 SAR324 cluster bacterium | reverse complement strand
CGAGTATTGTAAAATCCCGCCGTTTGACCCTTTTGCCGGTTCGATGGCTGGATTTTGCGGTTTTCAGGTTTGAAGCACGCTCCAACCGTGGATTGTGGGCACACCTCCCCCTTACCCCCATTGTTTTTCCGGTGCCGGGGACAGCACCTTGGGGCTTTATCCGGGTTTCAACCGGGCGGCCACGAGGCGAAACAGGTTTTGATGGGGATGGGCGCTTGCCAGCAGGAAGCGCACCCGGCGGGTGTTGCGCACGATCACCGCCCCGATCTTGAGCAGCTTGAGGCGGATGGTTGCGACCTGGGCACGCGCCAGTTCGGTGCCGTGCAGCCCCAGTCGGCGGATGGTCTCCAGCAGCACGTAGGACAGCGAAGAGAGCAGCAGGCGGAACTGGTTGGGCCACCAGCGATGGGCCGAAGTGCGGTCGGAAAACAACTGCATTTGCTCCTTGATGCGGTTTTCCATCTCGCCGCGGGCGCAGTACAGCCTCTCGTAGAGCCACTTGGAGCGGCCCGGCAGGTTGGTCACCACGTAGCGCGGGTTGGAGCCCTGTTCCCCGTGCTCGATGCGGGCAATGACACGCCGGCGGCGATCCCAGGTATGCGCCCCGTAGAGCAGGTCGCCGAACAGCCGTTGCTTTCGCCCACTGGCCTCGAAGCGGGTTTTCGCCTGTTTCATCAACGTGCCTGCCTGTCTGTTGATGCGCTTGTTCTTGGCCAGTCCCACGATGTAGCCCACATCGCGCCGGTCGCACCAGGCCAGCATCCGCCAGCGGCAAAACCCGCTGTCTCCGCGAAAGATGATCCGCACCTTCGGCCATTCTTGGCGAAGGCGTTTGACCAGCAAGGCCAAAATCGCCCAGGCGTGCTTGGCCCCGTCGATGTTGGAGGGGCGCAAATAGGCCACCAGCAGCTGATCGCGGCACGTGACGTAGAGCGGCAAAAAGCAGTAGTGGTCGTAATAGCCGTGGAAAAAACGACCTTCCTGATTCCCATGCACCGGATCGTCGGTGGCGTCGAAGTCCAGCACCAGCCGTTTGGGGGGCCGCTTGAACGAGGCGATGAACTGCTCCAACAAAACCTGGTGAATTTCCACGGCCGCCTTGCGATTCGCCCGGTTCTCGAACCGGCAAAGCGTCGGGCTGCTGGCCGGGGCCTTGACCCGCTCCACCGCGGTCTGCCAAGCCGGGTCGTCGCGAAGGAAATCGTGGTCGTTCAAGTCCTCGTAGCCCAGAGCCAGGCCGTAGACCCGCTGGCGAAGCATGCTCAACACATCGTGCTCGCAACTGGCTTGGCGGCGCGGATCGTGGAGCAAACGGGCTATCGATGCCGTCAGACCTAGCAGCAGATCCGCCTGCCGCACCAGCAAGACCCCTCCATCGCTCGTCACATCGCCGCCGGAAAATTCGGCCTCCACCCGCCGCCCTTTACACCCTGGAAATGAAAGTGGCTCTGCGCTACGATTCGTCATGGCAAAATCCCTCTTCCCTGAAGGTTTATGACCTTGGTTACACAGGGATTATAAGGGATTTTGCCTCCTCTTTCATGAAATATCCGGGTTAGGTAAGGCACGGTATAATTCCCGCTCAGGTCATAGAAAAACCGCCCTGGTAGCCGCCGAGGCCGAATGTCAATCCCGTTGCATGCAACAAAATATTGTTGACAAGGCAATTGGATCTGGATTAGTGATCGATCATACGACCGAATCAATCGGTCGACCGAAAAACAAAGAGGCAGGAAGCCTCCTTAAGGGAACTCGATCAGGATTGCCTTCAATGGCCAAAGCCGCCCAACCCACACCTTCACCAGTTCCGGATCGCGTCCAGGGGAAAGATTCCGAGGGATCGGATACGCGTACGGCCCTGCTGGAAGCCGCAGCAGCCTGCCTGACTCGTCACGGCTATGCGGGGGTCACCACCCGCCGGGTGGCCGAGGAAGCGGGTGTGCCCCTGAGCCAGATTCACTACCACTTCGGCTCCAAGCAAGGATTGATGCTGGGTGTCCTCAAGCACCAGAACGAGAAATTGCTGGAACGCCAATCGCGTACCTTTTCCGAACGGCTGCCTCTGTGGCGCCGCTGGGAGTTGGCCTGCGATTACCTGGAGCAGGACCTGGCCTCAGGATACGTGCGCACATTGCAGGAAATGTCCGCCGCCGGGTGGGCCGAACCGGAAATCGCGGCGGAGGTTCGGCGCATTTTTCAAGGTTGGTACGAATTGATCGGCCAGCTGACCAGCGAAGCTCACGACCTGCTAGGTGGGTTGGGGCCTTTCACCGTGGAGGACGTCACGGCACTGATCGGCGTCCAATTCATGGGCGCTGAAGCGGCCATTTTGCTGGGCTTCGAGGAAGCCGGCTATCCTATTCAGTCCGCCCTGCGGAAGTTCGGGGCGATCCTCCGCGCCATGGAGGAAAAC
>JACZVE010000087.1 GCA_022572825.1 SAR324 cluster bacterium | reverse complement strand
GAGCGAGTCATATTTCCTGTCTTTGCTGAGCTAAAGGCATAGGCACTTAAGAAAAAATCATAAAGTACTTGTCATGAAGGTAAACTATTTCCAGACGGTTTCCAGACGGTGGCAATCAACGGCGTCTGACTTTTTTGTGGTGCGGGAAGGGATTGTGTAAGCTGGCCGCTGAAGGGGACCCCGGCCCGGGCAGGCTGCCGCGGGGCCCGCCAACGTAACCCGACGATCATTCCGCCCATGACTCATCCCGCGCCGCGCGGCTACCCTCCCAAGCCCGAGGCGGTGTACTTTTACGGCACCTGCCTGATGGACATGCTGTTTCCGGAGGCCGGGCTGGCGGCCGTGGAGCTCATCGAGCGCGAGGGCGTGCGCGTGATCTTCCCCCAGGCGCAAACCTGCTGCGGCCAGCCACCGTTCAACGCGGGCTACCGTCGCGAGGCGCGCGCGGTGGCCCGTGACCAGCTTGCGCTGTTTCCCAAGCCGATTCCCGTGGTGGTGCCGTCGGGCTCCTGCGGCGCGATGCTGCACGTGCACTATCCCGAGCTGTTCGCTGGAGAGCCGGAGGAACGCGCGGCACGCGAGCTGGCCGCGCGGGTGTTCGAGTGGAGCGACTTCATGGTCAACGTGCTGCACGCGCGGCTGGAGGACAGGGGGCCGCCGCTGAAGGTGACCTATCACCCCTCCTGCCATCTGCTGCGGGAGATGGGCGTGCGCGACGCTCCGCAGGCGCTGCTGGCCCAACTGGCGCGGGTGGAGGTGCTGCCCCTGGCCGACGCGGAGGAGTGCTGCGGGTTCGGCGGCACCTTTTCGGTGAAGATGAGCGCCATTTCGGAGGCGATGGTGCTGGACAAGTGCCGCGCGGTGACCGAGTCCGGCGCGGACCTGCTGGTCTCCACGGACGGCGGGTGCCTGATGAACATCGGCGGGGCGATGACGAAGGCAGGCAGCCGCGCCGGTTACATGCCGCTGCCCCTGTTTATAAAGCAGCGCATAAAGCAGCGCACAAAGCACCACATGGAGGGTCATCATGGTGCCTGATGCCCGCAAGTTCAAACGGGACAGCGGGCGGGCTTTGCAGGACCCCGCCCTGCGCCACAATCTGCAAAAGGCCATGCACACCATCCGGGGACGGCGCAACGAGCGCTTCTCCGAGCTGAACGACGGGGCCGCCCTGCAATGGATCGGCAACGCCATCAAGCAGCGCAGCCTGGCGCGCCTGCCCGAGTTGCTGGAGCAACTGGAAGCAAAGCTCACCGCCCGCGGCGTGCAGGTGCACTGGGCGGAGACGACCGCCGAGGCCAACCGGATCGTGCTGGACATCGCGCGGCGCCGCGGCGTCAAGCTGGTGGTCAAGGGCAAGTCGATGGTCTCCGAGGAGATGGAGCTCAACCATTTTCTGGCCGGACACGGCATCGAGGCGCTGGAGGCCGACCTGGGCGAGTTCATCGTGCAACTGGCCGGGCAGACGCCCTCGCACATCGTCGTCCCCGCCGTGCACATGTCCAAAGGGGAGATCGCCGAGCTGTTCCACCGCGAGCTGGGCGAGCCCTATACGGACGATGTCGCCGCACTCACCGCGCTGGCTCGGCGTGTGCTGCGCGAGAAGTTTCGGGCCGCCGGCATGGGCATCACCGGGGTCAACTTCGCCGTGGCGGAGACGGGCACGTTGGCGCTGGTGGAGAACGAGGGCAACGGGCGCATGGTCACCACCGTGCCGCCCGTACACGTGGCGCTGATGGGGATGGAAAAAGTGGTCGCCAATCTCGCCGACGTGGCGCCGCTGATGCGCCTGCTGACGCGCTCGGCCACCGGCCAGACCATCACCGCCTACTTCAACTGGCTCAGCTCGCCCCGCCGCTCCGGCGAGCGGGACGGTCCCGAGGAGGTGCATACCATTATCCTCGACAACGGGCGCTCGGCCATCTACGGCGACGGGGAGCTGCGCGAGACGCTGGACTGCATCCGCTGCGGGGCCTGCCTGAACATCTGCCCGGTGTACTCGCGCATCGGCGGGCAAGCCTACGGCTCGGTGTACATGGGCCCCATCGGCAAGATCCTCACGCCGCAGATGGCCGGGCTCGGCGAAGGCGGGCACCTGGCCGGGGCCTCCACGCTGTGCGGCGCCTGCTACGAGGTGTGTCCCGTGAAGATTCCCATTCCCAATCTGCTGCTGCGGTTGCGCCAGGAAGGCAGCCAGCCCACGCCTGCCGGCCGCACCCTGCTGAAGGGCGCCGGCGCCGGGCGCGCCGTGGGCGAGGCGATGGTGTGGAGGGGCTGGCGGGTGCTGCACGACCGCCCGGCCGCCTACCGTGTGTTTACGCGCTTGCTGGGTATGCTCGGCGCGCGCATTCCCCAGCGCATCGGCCCGGCCCGCTCCTGGAGCCGGGCACGAGCCCTGCCCATCCCGGCCCGCACGACGCTGCACGAGTTGCTGCGGGAGCGGGCAGGCCAGTAGCCGCGAAAGTCCGTGAAGCCAACCGCGAGAGAACGCATCCTGACCCGGCTGCGGCAGGCCCGCGCCGTCGAGGCCGTGTATGTCAATCCAGTGCGCGAGACCGACAAGGAGTGGCTGGCGCGCCAGCCGGAGATCGGCGACCTGGCGGAGCGGTTCACCCGCGAGCAGGAGGCCGTCGGGGGCGACGTGCGCCGCGTGACGAGCTGGGAGGCGCTGCCCGATACTGTCCTCCCCTGGCTGGGCCGGCAGGGCGTGGCCAGCGTGATGACCGGAACGGAGCCGCGCCTGGAACCGTTGCGCGCCCGCATCGCGGAATCGGGCCGTTTCGCGCTGCATCGCTATGAGCGCAGCGCGGAGGAACAGGGGGACGAGATCTTCGCCGTGGATTGCGGCATCACCACCTCGCGCGGTGCCATTGCGGAGACCGGCTCGGTGATCGTTGTGCCGACGCCGGAAGAGCCGCGCCTGCTCTCGCTGGCCCCGGCGGTGCACCTGGCGATCGTGGAGCGTGCCCGCCTGTATGCAACCCTTTCCGAATACATCGAAACGGGCGCGTATCAAGCGGAAGTGCCCTCCAACCACGTGCTGGTGTCCGGCGCCTCGCGCACGGCGGACATCGAAATGACCCTGGTCGTGGGCGTCCACGGGCCGAAGGTGTTTCTCGTCGCGCTGATCGGGTGAAGTCCCATGAAGGTGTTTTACGACGGCATTGAGCAGGACTATCATCCGCGAGAGAGCTTCTTTTACGGGCGCTTCGTGCCCTGCCCGGAGGTGCCGCACCGCACCCGTGCCATTCTGGACGCCATCGCCGGAGAGCCGGGCTTCGACATCGTGGCACCGCCCCCGTGCGCCGCCGGGGCGCGGCACGGCCAGGGGGAGGCGCGCTGACGATGGCGAGGGCAATCGCGGCCGCACCGGCGGCGCTGCGGCAGGTGTGGGTGCTGCTCTGGAAAGACCTGCTGATCGATCTGCGGCGCAAGGAGAACCTGCTCGCCATGTTCTTGTTTGCCGTGCTGACCTTGCTGATCTTCAAATTCGCCGTGGGCGGGGACGAGGCACCGCGCTACCGCGTCACCCCTCGGGTGCTGGCCTTGCTGGAGCAGGAAGGGCTGTCCCGGCCCGCACTGGAAGCGCTGCGGGGATTGTCGGGGCGCGCGTACCCCAGCCGGGGCGCGTTGCTGGAGGCGCTGGATGCGCTGCGGGCCGAGCCGCTGCCCCCGCCCGCCCGCATCGCGTTGCTGAAGTTTAGCGCGCGCAGCCTGCTCCAGGAAAGCGCGGCGGGTCTGCTCTGGGTGACCGTGTTGCTGGCGGGCGTGCTGGGCCTGTCCCGCTCCATCACGACCGAGCGCGAAGGGGGCTGCATGGACGGCCTGCTGCTGACCCCGGTCAGCCGTGGGGTTATCTATCTGGGCAAGATGCTCAGCAACACCCTGTTTCTCGCCGTCATGCTGGCCCTGCTGCTGCCGCTGGTCAGCTTGTTCTTCGCCGTGGGGCTGCGGGACACATGGCTGCCGCTGATGCTGGTGATGCTGGGGGGGGTGTTGGGATTTACCGCGTTGGGGACGCTGCTGGGCGGCATGACGGCCAGCGTGAGGGGGCGCGAGGTGCTCCTGCCCATCTTGCTGTTTCCGCTGCTGGTGCCGATCGTGGTGGCGGTGGTGCATCTTACCGGGGTTATTCTGGACGGCGGGAATCTAGCCGGCCAGTGGCGCTGGCTGCAGCTATTGGGTGCGTTCGATGCGATCTACCTGATTGTATCCTACCTGGCGTTCGAGTACGTGATGGAAAGTTGAATTTGCCGCATCCTTATGCCCAGGGGTTGCAATGCAACTGCAAGGCATTAAACTGTTCTTGAAATTCGCGGTGATGGGAAGTACGGCGAAGCGGTCCTTGAAGGTCGCCGTGGTGGTCACGCCCGTTCTGACCGCGCTGAACCATTCCCACGAGATCATGGCGTTGCAGTTCGGCTGGCGGTTTGTGCTGCAAATGGCCATGACCTTCTGCGTTCCCTATTTCGTGTGCACCTACTCTTCGGCGATGACGGAGATCAAGAACATCCAGGCCAGGCCCCTCGTAGACGAGCGATGAGGGGCGCTGGGAGAGATTTGGGCAAATCGCGGGCGGCAGGTGCGGCAAGCATTGCGGTACGAACGGATGGAGTTTGGCGCGAGAACCGCCCGGGCAGCCCCCGGCGCACGCTAAGGCGGAAGTAAAATGGCAGAGCAACCACAAGCACAGGCAAACGGTGCGGGTCCCCTGCACGGCGTGAAGGTGATCGACCTCACCGAGCACATGGCCGGTCCATTCTGCACCATGATCCTGGCAGACATGGGCGCGGAGGTGTTCAAGGTGGAGCGGCCCGGCAAAGGCGATTCCTCGCGCGCCATGGGCGACGGCAGCCCCCGCAACCCGTACTTCCGCTATATCAATCGCAACAAGAAGGGACTCACGCTCGATTATAAGAAGCCGGAAGGGCGGGAAATATTTCTCAAGCTCGTCCGGCAAATGGACGTGCTGGTGGAAAACTACCGTCCAACGGTCATGCCTCGCGCCGCCTTGGGCTATGAGGAGTTGAGCAGAGTCAATCCGCGCCTCATCTACGCCCAGCTATCCGGATTCGGCTTCGATGGCCCCTATGCCGGCCAGGGCGGGTTCGACCTGATCGCCCAGGGCATGGGCGGCATCATGCACGTCACCGGCGAGCCGGACGGTCCTCCCACCTCCGTCGGGCTGCCCATCTGCGATCTCGGCACGGGCATGTGGGGCACCTCCGGCATTCTCGCCGCCCTGTTCGATCGCACGCGGACGGGCAAGGGGCAGCGGGTCGAGTGCTCGCTGCTGGAAACCGCCATCGGCTTCAGTTCATGGACGAGCGCGGGATGGCTGGCCGATCACAAGGAACCGGTGCGGCAGGGCTCGCGGCATCGCCAGAATGCGCCCTACCAGCGCCTGAGCACACAGGACGGCTACATCATGGTGGGGGCGGCCAATCAGAATATCTGGACGCGCTTTGCGCGGGCGCTGGATCATCCGCAATGGATCGAGGACCCGCGCTTCAACTCTTCCCGAAACCGGATGGCCAACCGCCAGGCGCTGGAGCAGGAGATCGAGGCCGTGCTGGCAACGGCGGACACGGCCCGTTGGATCGCCGTGCTCAACGAGGCGGGCGTACCTTGCGGGCCCGTCAATGGCTACAACCAGTTGTTCAACGATCCCCAGGTCCTCCACCGGCAAATGGTCGTTTACGTGCCCGACGAGGAGTTGGGGGAGGTACCGCACATTCGCACGCCCGTTCGCATGCCCAGCGGCGTCGCCGTGCGCAACGCGGCGCCCAGATTGGGCCAGCACAACGAGGAGGTGCTGGGCTGGCTGGGTTACAGCCGGGCGGAGATCGACGAACTGCACGATAAGCAGGTCATCTGACCAGATTCAGTGGCAGTACGCCGCCAATGTAAATCCGTTCGTAAGTCATGGTTCGACTTATTGCGTGACCTCGCGGGGCGGTGCGCGAACGCCTGACGCAAAGTACCGGAAAGCCTGAAATCGACTCCGAAAAACGGCTTCTGGGAGAAACGGTGCGCGGCTCGCAAGCGCGATGGCTCCACCCCCCCGGCCCCCTCTCCGAGGGCGGAGAGGGGCGAGCTGATCACTAAAAACGGTCGCCAGACCGGCTGTATCCGCACGATATTCCGTCCGCTATTAGTGGTCAGGCAGGGTGAGGCTTTCGCGAGACTATCCAAACCAATGGCATCGCTTCATATTTTGCGAGAACTTAATAGTCACGACAACAGCGATCCAGCAGCCACAAGCAGTATGCGGGAGATACGAGATGAATGCACCCATGCGAGTCGCGATCACAGGCGCCGCGGGCCAAATCGCCTACAACCTGATCTTCCGGGTAGCCTCCGGCGAGGTCTTTGGTGACGATCAGCCGCTGTATCTGCACCTTCTGGAAATTCCCGCTGCGATGAAGGCCCTCGATGGTGTGGCCATGGAGTTGGATGATTGTGCCTATTCGCTGCTAAAGGGCGTGACGCTCAGCGACAAAGCCGAGGAGGCTTTCGATGGCGTGAGCTGGGCCTTGCTGGTAGGCAGCAAGCCCCGCGGGCCGGGGATGGAGCGCAAGGATCTGCTCACCGAGAACGGCAAGATCTTCGTGGGCCAGGGTAAAGCCCTGCAACGGGCGGACTCTCAGCTGCGGGTGCTGGTGGTCGGCAACCCGGTCAACACCAATTGCCTGATTGCCCTCAGCAATGCCAGGTCCATTCCCGCCGGGCGATTTCACGCCATGACCCGCCTGGACCACAACCGGGCCCGCGCACAGCTCGCGGCCAAGGCGGGCGTGGGTGTCGATGCGGTGAGCAACGTCACCATCTGGGGCAATCACAGCGCCACCCAGTTCCCGGATTTCCTCAATGCCAGAATCGCGGGGCGCTCCGCTGCCGAGGCCATCGGCGACCGGGCTTGGCTGGAGGGGGATTTCATCGCCACCGTGCAGAAGCGGGGCGCGGCGGTCATCGAGGCGCGGGGGCTTTCCTCCGCCGCGTCGGCGGCGAATGCCGCGATCGACCACGTCCGCTCCATGCTGTATTCCACGCCGGAGGGGGACTGGACATCATCGGCCGTCCTCTCTGACGGCAGCTACGGCATTCCCGAGGGGATCGTCAGCTCGTTTCCGATTCGCATCCACGATAACGGCGCGTGGGAGATCGTGCAGGACCTGGAGATCAACGAATTCTCGCGCCAGAGAATCGAGGTGTCGGTGAAGGAATTGCAGGAGGAGCGCGCCGTGGTCGAGAGTTTGCTGCCCTGATGGGCCGGACGGAGACGTTCGGGCGCGAGGCAACGCCGCAGGTGAATACCCATGCGTTCCTGCGACGGTGTGTCGCGAGCGTTGATGGAGCGTCCGTGCTTTGCTGAGAATGTCCTTCCAGGACAGATGCGGATCGGAAGCTTGCTGGCAGGCTTGGCCTGCGACTGGGTGCAAGCGCGGGTTACTGGCCGTTGCCGGATCCATTGGCGGGCGCCGATCCGTTGCCGCTGCCGGAGGGAATTCCCCCCTTGTGCAATGCAATGATCTGCTCGGCTTTGTCTTCCGAAACCTGCTTGGCGACCGCGATTTCGCTGACCAGCATGCGCTCTACCTGCAAAAGAATCTTGCGCTCGGTGAAGGAGAGTCCTTTCTTGCCTTCCAGGGAGTTCAGGTAGCAGTAGATTTTGGCGATTTCCAGCGGATTGCCTGACTTTAACTGTTCGAGGGTCTTCTTGCGCCAGCGGTGCCACTGTTGCGGCTTGGAAGAGGGGCGTGCGCAGGACAGGTAGTCCAGCACTTGCTCCACTTCCTCCAGGGACATCACGCGCCGCAGCCCATTTTCCGAGGCCCGCCTGACCGGTACGAGAATCTCCATCTGCTTGAGCGGAAATTCCAGGCGATAGAAGCTGAGACTTGTGCCGTTAACCTGCTTATTGGTGACCCCGGCGATGGTGCCAAGCCCAAACTGTGGGTACATCACCTTTTCGCCGGGTTCAAACGTCTCGTTGCTAGCGTCCATTGTTTTTCCCCTCCCTAATAGGTGACCCTCAGGCCAGTTATCTGCTCCTCCCCGATGAACGACTCGGACGAACAATCCCCCCTACCTGCCGGCAAGCTGCCCGGCGAATCAGGGTGGAATTCAGCGACGGAGTGGTAATCTGTAGGCCGTTGCGGGATCACTATAATGCCATCGCGCACCAAAACACAAGGCCAATTCTGGCTCGAAACGCCAGCAAAAATCACCCTTCGCCTGCACATTCTCTCCAGGCGCAAGGACGGCTATCATGAGCTGCGCCTGGCCCTTGCACCCGTGAGCCTCTACGACAGCCTGTCCTTCGATTTGCACGCCGGAGCGGGGATTTCCCTATCGTTGCAGGGCGGCCAACCCCCCAAGGGCGACGAGGGCGAAAATCTGGTCCTCCGCGCGGCGCTGGCCTTTCAGGAGGCGCTGGGGGAACGGGTTTCCGCGGCTATTCACCTGGTAAAGCGTATTCCCGCGGGTGCCGGGTTGGGGGGAGGCAGCGGCAATGCCGCCGGCACCCTGGTGGCGCTCAACCGCTGGTTCGGCAACCCGCTTTCCCCCGCGCGCCTGCACGGGCTGGCCGAGGCGTTGGGGGCCGATGTTCCGTTTTTTCTCGATCCGCGACCCGCCTGGGCCGGCGGTGTGGGGAATCTATTGCGGCCGCTGGAGGGATTCCCGCTGCTGGAACTGCTCATCGTCAAGCCCCCGCTGTCGATCGCCACGGGGGAGGCCTACGCGCTGGCAACGCCGGAAGCGTACCCGCCCGGTGCGGCCACGGATGCGCCGCCACTGGCCACGGTTGAGCAGGTGGTGGCCGGCTTGTACAACCGATTCGAGGCCGCGCTCTTTCCCCACCATCCGGAGCTGGCCCAAATCAAGGCACGCCTGCTGGAGTCGGGGGCCATGGGCGCACTGCTGAGCGGAAGTGGCTCGGCGTTGTTCGGGGTGTTCGAGGATGCCGCGGCGCGCGATGCCGCCGCTTCCGGCATCATCGCCGGCGAGGCAGGTGCCGACTGGACCGTGCTGCCCTGCCGCACGCTGGCGCGGCACCGATACGAGTGGCGCTTCTCGTAATCCTCTCAAAACCCACCCTCCCCGCAGCCACCCCCCACAGCGGCCGGCCTGCCGGCCGGGGGCACTACCAGCCGAATGCGTAGCACTCGCGGCGCGGATCGGCCGCACCTTGCAGGATGCCGCGGCCCTCGTCGTACACCACCGCGCAGACGCCCCCGCCGCGCCAGGGAAAGTCCACCCAGGCCTCGACGCGGTTGCCGAGGCGGTGCAGTTGCTGCAATACCTCCTCGCCCACCCGCGCTTCCACTCGCAGCAGCCCGGGATGATAGGCGTGGGGGGCGAAGGAGCCGGGAAAGCTGGAGGTGGCGAACCGGGGTG
>JACZVE010000086.1 GCA_022572825.1 SAR324 cluster bacterium | reverse complement strand
AGGTCATGCCCGCAGGCATTACAGAACGCAGCTTCGATGGGTAGAGCACTCTGGCATTGCGGACAGAAGTTTTCCTGTCTACTTCCACATTTCAAGCAAAACTTGGAGTTGGGCGGATTATCATGTTTGCATTGCGGGCACTCCATGGCCTCCCCCTGCGACCTCCCAATTGTTTCCATGTACTGGTTGGAAGTTCCGTAACTCTATACCTCTTCAAGGGGAAAATAAAAGGACGGCGCACAATTACGTTTGAATATCAATGCATTCCGGGATCGCCACCGATCTCCATTATTCGTCCTCGGTAGAGGTCGCCAGTGGCCGCCCTTGCTCCTCCCGCCAAGCGGCGAGGAGCCGCACCGCTTTCCGTGGTAAGAGGGGTGAGGCGGGGGCCTACCATGCGGGGCCCGCGGTGGGGTCACGGGGAGCCTGGAAGGCGGATGAAATTCATGCGGGAGCAGGGGCGGTGGCGGAAAGCGGTAACAAGGCCAAGTGGCGCTGCCCCGTGAGGGCCGCCTGCGTGCCTCTGCTGCTGGTGTGCATCGCCGCGGCGGCGTCCGCCCAGGAGGTGGCCGTCTCCCGCAACCGGTTCGCCGGCGCGGCCGAGCGCCTCCTGCGCGGTTTCCATCGCGGACGAGGTGTGGTCCGCCGCCGGCGTGACAAGGCTGCGGGTGGACTCGTCCGATCCGCAAGTGGCCGCCGTGCTGCGCTGGCGGCCCGTCCCCACACCGCGGGGAGCGGACGGTGGCGCCGGGCCCGCGGACGAGCCGCCCGGCACGCAGCGCCTTCGCCTGACCCTGATCCTGATCGTGCGGCCGGGCTGGCGCCGTTTCCTGTACAAGTCGCAGTCCCAGGCCCTCACAGGGGGCGCGTTCAGCGAGCTGAAGCGCTACCGGGTGGGCGATGGGTTGGAGACAGACCTGGCCGGCGCTCCGGGCCGGGTGACGGAAATCGTCATCCAGGACGATGGCGAGGCCGAGCTGCGCCTGTCCCGCGATGGCGATCTGCTGACGCTGGTGGTGGTGACGCCCGAAGGGGGAGGCGAGCCCACTGGCCCCGGCCCGCCCTATTACGCCGGCCGGTCCCTCAAATTCGCCGATTACGGGCTGCTGGCGACAGGCTACACGGAAAACGGCTACGGCGAGCTGCTGTTGTGGGACACGCTGGCCGGCAAGATCAATGGCTTCGTGAGCGACGAGGAGGAGGTGTTGCTGCTGCGCGGCGTCCTCACCCAGCAGGCCTGGCGCTCGAGGCGGTTCTCGCTCTGGGTGGAGGGCGGCGCGGGATTCTTCCGCACCGAGCAGAGCGGTACGGCCGCGCAGGAGGAGACGGTGAGCTTCGCGGCGGGGCTGACCCTGCACTACCGCGACGGCGCGTGGGGGGCCGCACTGCACTACGGCCTGGTCGACGAGTCCGGCGTCGCGATGCTGCTGGCCGGGTGGCAGGTGGGCAGCGCCTGGGGCCTGGTGTTGAGCTGGCAGTCCTTCGAAGGGGCTTCCGGGGCCGGGTTGGGCGCCAGCCTATCCTTTTGAGCCGCCGGAATCACGGCGCCCCGTCGCCTCTGTTTTCCGCCGTTTTCCGCCCAGCCGCCAGCGCAGGGTGAAAAACCCCTGCCGCCCGGGAGGGGGGAAGTTGTCCAGCTCGGCATAGGTGACGTTGGTGAGATTCTTGCCTTCCACGCTCGCCTCCAGACCCCAGGCGATGGGGAAGCTCACCCCCGCGTCGTAGAGGCGGTAGGGCTGCAGGAAGCGCGTGTTGGCCGTGTCCACGAAGCGGCGGTCGCTGTCGCGCACCTGGAGCCAGGCGTGCCAGGCCTCCTTGCGCCAGGCCAGGGAGGCGTTCCAGCGCGTGCGCGGCACGCCCGGCACGCGATTGCCGTTGTCGCGGGGGTCGATGGCGTCGTTGGAGACGATGAGGGCGTCCGTGCGGGTCCAGGTGGCGTTCAGGGTCACTCTCCCCGGCAGGCGCAGATTCGCCAGCGCCTCGATCCCGCTGCTGCGGGTGCGCGCCAGGTTCTCGAAGCGGAACAGGTTGGGACTGTCGGGCGCGGGAAAGGCGATGATGTTGTCCTCGAAGTCCTGGCGGAAGTACAACGCCTCCAGGTAAAGGTGATCGCCCAGTTCCAGGAATAATCCCCCGTCCGTGGAGCGGGACGTTTCCGGCCGCAACTCCGGGTTGGCCACCGAGCTGTCGCCGAAGGCGCCGGGATCGAACAGCTCGTACAGCGTGGGCGGACGATAGCCGGTGCCGTGGCTGCCCTTGGCCCCGAAGCCATCGATGAGCGCCTCCGCGAAGGCGGCGCGATAGGTGGTTTGCGGATCGAGATCCGAGAGTGCATCGCGGCGCAGCGACGCTTCCCACGTCCCTGCCGCCCGGTGCAGCGTCCAGCTCGTGTAAGCGGAAAGGGTCGTGCGCCGGGCCGTGAAGCGTAGATCGTCCAGCTTCTGCTGCCTGGCCGCGGCGCCGAGGCGGCCCTGATACCGACCGATCCATTGCTCCAGCCAGGCCTCGCCGCCCAGGCGCCGGTCGTCGAACGCGGCCGTGAACGTCCCCGCGGCCGCGTTGACGTTCTCGTTGCGGCGGCTGTCCAGGCGCTCCAGGTTGGCATTCCAGCCAATCGACGCCGCGGCGGTTTCCGGGGCGGCTCCCGCGTCCGCCGGATCGGTGAGGTGTGCGGCGTCCTCGTAGTTGACCCGAATGCGGCGGCGCTCCTCGCGGCCGAACGGGCGGGGATTCTCCACGCCGCCCAGGCCGATGCGGGTGTAGTCCTCGACAAAGAGCGCCCACCGCTCAGCCTCGCCCCGATACCAGGCCAGCTCCAGCGCCGTGACCCGCTTCTCGTTGCAGCGGCGCTCGAAGAAGCCATCGCCCAGTGCCACGGCACAGGCATTGGCCTCGGGCGGCGTGGTGGTGGTGGATTTGGCCGCGTCCGGCTCGAAGAACACGAACGTTCCATCGGTGCGGCGGTGATTGAGATGAACCGTGAGCGATTGCGGCCTGCCTGCGTCGCCGCCCAGGGAGGTGCTCCCTGCCGCGTCTGCCTCCCGGAAGCCATCGCTGCCCACGGTGCCCGCCAGCGTCAGCTCCCCTTCCGGCGGACGCCGCGTGCGGATGTTGATCGCGCCGGCCGAGGCACCCGCACCATAGAGGCTGGAGGCCGCCCCGCGGACGATCTCGATGGACTCCACCTGCGCCAGCGGAATGGCGGCCAGGTCAAAGCCGGCGCGGCTTTGCACCCGGCGTTGGCTCGGGCTGTCCTCCTCCGTGGCCACCGGCACGCCGTTGAGCAGAATCAGCACCTGATCGCTGCGGCTGCCCCGGATGGTGACCCGCGTAGGGGCCATGCCATCGCCGCTGCGGGTGAGGGTGAGGCCCGGCACCTCCTCCAGCACGTCGGCCACCGATTTGTGGGTATCGCCAAACTGCTCCCGCCCGATCACCGTGCGGGCGCCGGCCTGAAAGCGGTTCGAATAAAACGGTGCGCTGGCTTTTGCTGCCTCCGGCTCGGGCCGCACCACCTGCTCGCCACCCTCCACGACGACCGGCGCCTCCTCACCCGCGGCGGGCTCCTGGGCCAGCAGGGGACGCGCGCCAAAGCGCAGCAATATCTCCGGCAGCGATGTCTCCGGCAGCGATGCGCCCATCAGCGCCGCCACCAGCATCAGCAGCGGGCAGGGGCGTCGCCAGCCCCGCGCCGGCGCCAAAGTGCGCTTGCGAGTGTGGAGATCGGGCGGCGGGTGCCACCTCATGGGCGAAAGTGAAGGGTCTTCCGCCACAGCACGCGCACGGGCCGTCCGTTGACGGTGGGCGGTGTAAACCGCGCCGTGGCAAAGGCGTCGCGGGCCGCCTCACCGAATTCCCAGCCCTTGGACTCTTGCAGGACGGCGATGCGGGCCACCTGGCCGTCCGACCCTACCTCGATCTCCACCACCACCGTGCCCATACGTTTGAGCCGCCGCGCATGATTGGGATAGCGCGGCCGTACCGGGTGCAGCAACCGGAAACCGGGATCCAGCGCCCGCGGCGCGACGATCCCCGTTCGCGCCCCTTCGGCGGGCAGGGCGGTTCCTCTGCGTGCAGAGAGCGCAGCCTTGGACGAAGGCCGGGGATTCCCCGCAACGGCCGGGGTCACCCGGCTGGGTTCCGCACCGTGCAGCGCACCCCTGGCGGAGGAGCGCGGGGGCTCGACGGGCAGCACTGGCGCCGCACTGGGGGGCATCGCCCCTTCCAGCCCCCCCGGGACGCGCCGCCACGCCTGCTTCGATCGCACCACAGCCAGGGCCTCGGGCAGCACCTCGGCGTCGGGCGGGACGGTTTCCTGGTGCGCAGGGGCCGCAGGGGCATCCGGCCTGTGCGCGGCGGAGAAACCCGCTCCAGGGACACCGTCGGCCGGCGTGGCAGGCGGCTCGGGCGCAAGCGACAGCGCCCCTGCCCCGTCCATCACGGGTCGCATCAATGGCACCAGGGATAGAGCCGGAGCGGGAAGCTCGGCTGCCACCGGGGATGCGGCCAGCGCGGGAAGCTTGGCCGCCGCTACATTCCCCGCGGGCGCGGGGGATGCAGCCGGCGCAGCGGGCGGGGGAGGTTCCGCGGTCGCTCGCGCGGGCAGGCGGGGCTTCCCGGTGCGGGGTGCCAGGGCACCGTCGCCGCCGCGAGTGTCCACAGGCGCCAGGCGCACCAGCACCACCTGCAGGCCCGCCGGCTCCATCACGCGGGCGGTGCGGCGTCCCGCGTACCAGTTCATGCCGGCCAGCAACGCCAGCGTCAAAACGCCGCTGACCAGCCAGCGTGCCCCCATGGCCATCCGCTGGCGTTGCCGAGCGATGGCGTGCTTTGACATCGTTCGAGAGGTGCGGTTAAGCATGGCGTAGCGTTTAGACCCTGATTGCGGCTTGGAGGGGCACCACGCGTAGCGCGCGCCCGCGGGCCTGTCCCGTCAATTCACCGCATCGCGCCAGCAAGGGTGTGATCTATCGACAAAAAAACGGATGCGGGGGAACCAGTTCCCCCGCGCCGCCAGGAAACGGAGGATAGACTCACTTGTTGTGATGGTTGGCATGCTGTTTTTATGGGTCTTTTATGGAGTGCAGGGGGGCTGCGCTTCCTCTGGGGACAAAGCCCCCAGCCTGTATTGCATTCATCACGGGCCTTCCAGGGAGCGTTGACGCCCATGGCGCCCTCCACTTTGCTGCCCGAGCTGCTGCTTGAAGGCGGGCCGATCATGCCGCTGATTCTGCTGACGGCCCTGGTCGGCTACGTGATCGCCATCGAGCGGCTGCTGGCCTGGGCCGGCTGGCACTTCCGCAATCGGCGCTTTTTTGTCGCGCCGGACGTTTCCACCCTGGCCGCCTTGCTGCGCGAATCGCCCGGCGACACACCGCTGTCCGGCCTGCTGTTGCAAGCCCAGGCGGTTCGCCACCTGCCTCCCGAGCGCCGCGAGCCGGCTCTGCAGGCCGCGCTGCTGGCGCGCATGCCGGAGGTGGAGGCGCGGATCAGCACCATCGGCTGGCTGGGCACCATACTGCCCCTGCTGGGGCTGTTGGGCACGGTCTCCGGCATGATCACCACCTTTCAGGATCTGGCCCTGACCACCTCGCGGCAGGTGCTCTCCCAGGGGCTGTCCGAGGCGCTGTGGACCACGGAGGTGGGCCTGCTCGGCGCCCTGCCCCTGCTGGCCGCGCACCACCTGCTGTCCCGGCTCAAGGCCCGCTGGATCAACCATCTGGAACGGGCAATGGCACTGCTGCTCGCCGCCCCGCCGGATTACGCGGCATCCCCCCCACCCTCCGCTCCGCATCCCGCATCCGCACCGGCCACCGATGAACCTTGACCGCTTCCGCACCGGCGAGGAGACGCCGTCGATTCCCCTCACGGCGCTGGTGGACGTGTTGTTCCTCATGATCATCTTTCTCGTCCTGGGCGCCAACTTCGACCCGGTGGAAACGGTGCGCCTGCCAGAGGCGCGGGGGGACCCGTCCACGGCAGCCTCCGCCCTGCGTCTGGAGCTGCGGGCCGACGGCGTGCTGTGGCTGGAAGGGCGCGCGCTTTCCGACAGCACCGTGATTGCCACCCTGGAGGCGCGTGCTCCGCACACCGTGCTGCTGCTGCCGGACGCGCGGGCGGAGGTGGGCGCGCTGTTCCGCTGGTACGACCGCATCCGGCAGGCGCTGGACGTACCCGTGCAGGTGGGCGTGCAGCCGCCGGAGCGCCGCTAGTACCGTTCAGCCATGGGCCGGCGCGGGCGCCGGCTCCTCTCGTAGCAGCGGGAAGACGCGCTGGGCCAACGCGAATCCGCCGAACAACACCGCCGTGTAGAAAGCGTCCCCCGTCAGCGTGTGCGCGAAGTAAGGGATCGCCGCGGTGTACGCGGCCAGCAGGCCCCCGCCCGTCAGCGGATACAAGCCGCCGGTCAACCAGGTGCCGAAGTTGGTCAGCAGGAAGAAGCCGATCGATCCGGTCAGCGCCGCGCCCGCGATGGCGAGCGGCGTGCGCCTGTTCCGGATCAGCAATCCCAGGCCTACGATCATGGCGAAGGCGCCGTACACGAAAGGCATCCCCGCGTGCAGGCCGATGACCAGGTCGCTGAGCAGCATCGCGGCGAGGGGCAAGGCAAAGGCCGTAGGGCGATTGGCGAAGTGCGCCCCGCCGAACAGCGCCATGGCGGCAATGGGCGTGAAGTTTGGGGCGTGGGGCAGCAACCGCGTCGCGGCCACCGCCACGACGAACGCCGCCAAGGTGATGAAGCGGGGATTGACCATGAGGCGTCTCCTTATCATGCGCGTTGATCTAAGGGGCGCCGCCCGCCGCCGCGGGCGGCGCATCGCCAGCTTCCCGGGGCAGCAGGTCGGCAAAGTAGCGAACGTCGCGACGCACGACTTCCCCCACGGTAATATGCACCGGATGGCGGAAGATCGGGCCGTCGTAAACGAACGTGTGAAACTCCCCGTGCTCGCCGCAGGGATCCACGCCGGCCGGCAGTTCCGCCAGCAGGTCGTGGCCGATGGCGCGCCCGGCGAACGCCGCGCTCAACTTGCGGCCATCCACGCAAGCGATGCAGCCCCGGAACCCCAGTGCGAGAAAGGTGCGCATCAGCTCGCCGGTGTCGCGTCCCCAGATGGGAAACAGCGCCTCCAGGCCCAGTTCGCCCAGGATGCGCTCGCGGTAGGCGCGCAGGGGCCGCAGGAAGATGTCGCCGGAGGCGACGCCGTATACGCCCGCGGCCTTGTACTCCAGCAGGGCCTCCTCCATCCGGGTCTCGTAGTGCTCCATAGTGCAGGCATCCGGCGCCAGGATCACTTTGCGCAGGGGCACGCCCAGGGCTGCCGCCTGCCGCTCCAACAGTTCCACGCGCACCCCGTGATGACTGACCCGGTCGTAGGCAGCCGCCACGGTGGTGAGCAGCGAGACCACCTCGTAGCGACCGCCGCTGCGCAGCGCGTGGAGGGCCAGCGCGCTGTCTTTTCCTCCGCTCCAGGAAAGCACGACCGGTGCTCGACTTCGCATGGCTCTCGCCTCTCGTGGCCCATGGAAGGGCGGCGCCGTTGTGCCCCGACGCGGGTGGCGCCAGTCTCCCGCTGCGACAATTGCGGACCTTCTCTGAGCTTTTCAGAAGCCGCTTTTCAGAGGCCGCCGCCGGCGTGCGCGGGCGCAGACGCCCGGCCGATTGCATCTCGGGCCGCGCCACGCGTGCGCAGCCTGGTCAACCTGGGCGTGCGGGGATAAGGATGCAGGACTGCGGTGAGGGAAGAGGAAAGGTCGACGTGCAGCCTCTTCACCGGTGCTCCCAATCCACGAGAAGCGACAGGTTGACGCTGCGGGCCGGTATCCTGGCTGACAGCCGCAATCGCGCCCGCCTTCCCAGCGCCTTGAGCGAAGTATCCCTTCGCCGCGGACACAAGTGGCGTCGTGGGCGCGCTTGACTGATCACAGTGGCGGGTCCGCGCCGGAATCGCACCGGCTTCCCGTTCAAGGGCCCCAAAGGGCCGCCCGCAACCGTTGGCGTTCTTGCGGGGAACCCTAACTCCGGCGCGGGGTGCTGTCAAGGGAGGCCACGCAAACGGCGCAGGGCTCCCGTAAGGCAAAATGACATAGATCGCGGACACCCACCTGCCGCCCCGCCCTGCATGCGCCTGGTACCTGGCGGCACACTATCCCGACCTGCTCGCCATAGCCACTAAACCCCGCAAAAAACGTCTGAAGTGGCTGCTGAAGAGCGGCGAAATCCTGCAGTTGGGTGATGCCCAGATGCAGCTCATCGAGTTGCGCGCCGCCGGCGATTCGGCCACGGTGATTCGTATGGTGATCTCCGGCCGGGAGCCGGTGATCTGCAGGCTGCAGCCCGGTGATCTCCACGATGTCGGTGATGTCTCGCTGCGCGTGATCCACCAGATCCATCGCGGATCTTCCGCCTGCCAGGTAGAAGTGACCACGCCTGGCCATGTGATTCAGAGACGTCTCCAGCGGTGCCGGCGGACCGCGGCCGGTGATCTATCGTGATTTCCAAGAGGAAGATATATGGCCACGCAACCCACGCCCGCCGCCACGCGGGCTACAAAAGCCATCTCATATCACTATGGCATGTCCACAGCACAGCCACTGCCCTGGGAAAGTCTTGCCCGCCTCATCGACGAGGAAACGGGGCTGCCTGAACTGATCCGAGCCGCTCGCGAAGTAATTTCGGCTGCGGTCGCCCCAACAGAAGAAGGCACCGCAGCACAACTTGCCGAGGCAATCCCGGCTCTGCAAAGCGCCCTTGACCGCGTGGAGGGCAGATCATGAAAACCTACGGCTACGCCAGGGTCGGCACCGAAGAGCAGGAGTCGAACGGGATCTCCCTGGATGCCCAGGTGCGCACCATTCGGGAGTTCTGCTGCAGAGAGGGTCTCCCCCTGGCCGCAGTGATTCGAGAGGGTGGCTCCGGCAAGGACGTTCGCGGCCGCCCCAGGCTGCGGCGTCTGCTCGCGCTGGCGGAGGCCGGTCGGGTAGTCGGCATCGTGATGACCCATTCCTCACGAATGTTCCGTGATTTCTACGAGGCGGTGATCATCCGCACCTGGGCCGGCCGGGGAGATCGCCCGGCGGTGATTGCCGCCAGGCTCAACCACCAGGGCTATTCCACCCGCTCCCAGGGGCGCTGGCACCATTATCAGGTGAGCCGCATCCTCGGTAGACCCATTAATGGATTTCGGCACGAGACGGCGGAAGGCCAGCGCGATGGCGGTTACATTTCCTTGTATTAAACCAGCGATAGGTAGTCCAGAATCGCCGTTAGGACTCGATCACAATCTGACCCTACCCAGGGTCAAAAGCCGGCATGAGAATTTTTAGATAGTGTATCCCTTGTGAAGGAGATATCCCTCAGCCCGCGTCATTATCTCCTGATCCTGGGTCAACTCAACAATCATGTGACGAACGCTTCGGTAGAATGC
>JACZVE010000085.1 GCA_022572825.1 SAR324 cluster bacterium | reverse complement strand
TGGTGGCAAGCGTCCGCCGAGTGCCGGCTACCTGGCGCGGGCAGCGGGCGATTGCCCCTGTTGCCGCTGTCGGATCAGGGGGCGTTCCCCTCTGGAAAGGCCCGCGGGTCGCGCCATTTCGCAGCAGCCACCCATCCCGGGCAGCGAGGCGGAGAGCGGGGGGCAATGCTCCGGTTCTCGCACAGACTCCCTCAGTCTTCGGTCATGATGGAATATCCCATTGTACCGCATAGTCGCCGCGCTTTGCACGCGGTGATAGTGTGTTATCGGTGAACGCGTAGCCATACATGCGCCGCACGCCGCGGGCCAGCGCGCACCCGCATGCAAGGAAACTCGCCGCGAGGGCTCTGAACGGATCATGCACCGCATCCTGATCACAGGCGCCCTGCACCCGGTGGCGCTGGAAATTCTAAATGGGGCCAGGGACGTGCAGGCGGACTACCGGCCCGACCTGCCCTACGAAGAGATCCTGCCCATCATCGGCGCTTACCAAGCCCTCATCACCCGCTCCGAGACGCGCGTGACGCGGGAGCTGATCGACGCTGCGCCCCGCCTGAAGGTGATCGCGCGGGCGGCCGTGGGCGTGGGGAACGTCGATGTGGACTACGCCACCGACAAGGGCATCCTGGTCATTAACACGCCGGGTAAGAACACCAACGCGGCGGCCGAGCTGACCCTGGCCCTGTTGCTGGCCGCCATGCGCAAGATCGTGCCCGCCCACCGGCGCATGGAGGCGCGGGGTTGGGAGCGCCACCAGTACACGGGCAGCGAGTTGGCCGGCAAGACGATCGGCATCGTCGGGCTGGGCAACGTGGGCCATCGGGTGGCGCGCTTCGCGCGGGCCTTCGACATGGAGGTGCTGGCCCACGACCCGTACATCGCAGATGATGTGTTCGAACGCCACCACGCCGCCAAGGCTGCGCTGGACGATCTGGTCGCCGCGGCGGACGTGGTTACGCTTCACGTGCCCCTCACGCCGCAGACAGAGCATCTTATCGACGCCGCCCGCATTGCGCGCATGAAGAGCGGCGTGGTCATCGTCAACACGGCCCGCGGCGGCATCGTTGACGAGGCGGCGCTTTTGGATGCGTTGCGCAGCGGCAAGGTCGCCGCGGCGGGGATCGATACCTGGGCCGAGGAGCCGCCGTCCGGCAACCCGTTCGCCGATTTGCCTCAAGTGGTGATGACCCCACATATCGGCGCCTCCACCCGCGAGGCGCAACTGCGCGTGGGGGAATCCATCGCGGAGCAGACGCTGCGCGCCCTGCGCGACGAGGTGGTGGACTACCCGGTGAACATGCCCCGCCTCAACGTGCTCAGCAACCCCCGCGTCAAGTTCTACGCGGTGCTGGCGGAAAAGCTGGGCCGCTTCGCGGTGCAATCGCTGGACTTCAACCCGCGGCGCATCGAGGTGATGTACCGGGGCGAGCTCAGCGCCGAGGAGGGGCTGATGGTGCGGCGGGCGTTCCTGAAGGGCTTCCTCCGGGATACCGCCGAGGAGACGATCACCTTCGTCAACGCCGAGCAGAAGGCCGGCGAACGCCGGATCGAAATCAGCGAGGCGGACGATCCCCACTTCACCGACTACCCAAGCGCCGTGCAGTTCGAGATCACGGACCACGAGCACAGCTTCAAGATCGGTGGGGTGGTGTTCGGGGAAAACAACTACCGGCTGAGCCAGGTCAACGACTTCAACTTCGAGGTCATTCCCGACGGCCATCTGCTCTACGTGATCAATATCGACCGCCCGGGGGTGATCGGTGACATCGGCACCACCCTGGCGCGCAACGAGATCAACATCAGCCAGTTCGAGCTGTCACGCAACATGCCCGGCGGCCAGGCCATGTCTTTGCTGCGCGTGGACACGCCGGTGGACAACCGCGTGCTGGAAGCCTTGCGCGCCATCCGCAACGTGGTCTCCGTGCGGCGCATCACGATTTAGCGCCGTGCCCGCAAATGGCCCGTGATTGCGGAGATCGCTACCTATTTTTCAGTGCCGCCTCCAGCGCCGCCACCCGCTCCATCAGTTTGTCGATACGCCTCAACAACGCGTCCTGGCGCAGTTGTCTGGCATGCGGCCGGGCCGGGTTGCCGGAGACCACGGAGCCGGGCGGAACGGACTTGGTGACGTGGGCGCGGGAGTAGACCACGCTGCCCGCCCCGACGGTGAGGTGGCCCAACACGCCGGCGCGGGCACCCAGTGCCACCCGCTCCTCCAGGGTGGCGCTTCCGGCCATGCCGCTTTGCGCCACGATGAGGCTGTGCGCGCCCACCTTGCTGCCGTGGGCGATCATCACCAGGTCGTCGATCTTCGTGCCGCGGCCGATCACGGTGGAGCCCATGCCGGCCCGGTCGATGCAGGTGCAGGCGCCGATCTCCACGTCGTCTTCAACGACCACGTTGCCGATCTGGGGAATCTTCACGTGCACGTGGCCGTCCTGCGCGAAGCCATAGCCGTCCGAGCCGATGGTCACGTTGGCGTGGACGATCACGCGGTCGCCCAGCACGCATTCCTCCCGCAGCACCGCCCCCGGATACAGCAGGCAGTCCCGCCCGACTCGGCAGCGCTCCATCACCACCGCGCCGGGATAGAGCACCGTGCCCGCCCCAACCACCGTCTCGGCACCGACGTAGGCCCCAGGCATCACGGTGACGCCCGCATCCAGCCGTGCGGAGGGTTCCACCTGCGCACCCTGAGCCACGCCGGGATCGGGCCGGGCGGGGTGCAGCAGGAACGTCAGCGCGCGGGCGAAGGCCAGGTAGGGCGCCTCGCTGCGCAGCAGGGCAGAACCGCTCGCCGGCCGTTGGGCTTCCGGCGGCACGATCACCGCCGCGGCACGGGTGGCTGCCAGCGCGCCGGTATAGCGGGGGTTGGCAAAAAAGCTGAGCCGCCCCGGCCCCGCCTCGGCCAGCCCGGCGACCCCGCTGATCTCGGTATCCGGATCCCCCTCGAGGCTGACATCGCCCAGGTGCTCGGCGATGGTGATCAAAGGAAGGGATTTATATCGCATGATAAAGAATATTCAATCGTTGCAAAAGTTATGATTATCCTTGAATTACAATCGCTTACGATTCGAATATGGTTTGGGCAAGAATTTTACCGTGGACAAACGCGTTTTTAATCTTGACTTTCCGTACTGACAAGTTGGATTTATTGCTTTACACGGAAACGAACGTGAGCCCAATACTTTCGTGCCCGAAGATAGGCCCGCGACAGATCGAGTGATAGCGGCAAAGGGATTGCCGGAAATTAAGGGTCCAGGGAAGGAGCCGCAGCAAATATATTCCGTCCCTATCCCTTCTACTCCTTTGTTCTTCCTGTTAAAATGAAATTTTAACAGGAGGCCGCAATCCCCTTATCGATTCCCGATACGAGAATCGAATAAATAATGAGGGGTTGGGCATGGAGGAGATCATCCAACACAAGTCGGCGCGGCCGGATAAAGCGCGGAAGGTGCGCGGAGGGCTGGCTTTCAAGCGGCATTTCACCCGCGAGGGCGTTGCGCCGCTGGAGGCGGTGACCTGGGCCAGGCGCCGCTCGGTCATCAGCGAACCCAACGGCAAGGTGGTGTTCGAGATGAGCGACGTGGAGGTGCCGGAGGATTGGAGCCAGCTCGCCACCGACATCGTGGTCTCCAAGTACTTCCGCAAGGCGGGCGTGCCGGGCACCGGCCACGAGGTCTCCGCGCGCCAGGTGATCGGTCGCATCGCCCGTACCATCCGCGCCGATGGCCAGGAGCAAGGCTACTTCCAGACCCATCTGGACGCGGACATCTTCGAGGACGAGCTGACCTGCCTGCTGGTGACCCAGCGCGGCGCCTTCAACTCGCCCGTGTGGTTCAATTGCGGGCTGTGGCAGGCCTACGACATCACGGGCAGCGGCGGCAACTGGCACTGGAACGAGCAGCAGGGCCGGGCGGTGGAGCTGGAGAACTCCTACGAGCATCCCCAGTGCTCCGCCTGCTTCATCCAGCGCCTGGATGACGACCTGATGTCCATCTTCGGGCTGCTGCAAAAGGAAGCCCGCGTGTTCAAGTACGGCTCGGGCACCGGCTCCAACTTCTCGCGCCTGCGCAGCAAGACCGAGCAGCTCTCCGGCGGGGGCACCTCCTCGGGCCTGATGTCCTTCCTGGAGGTGTTCGACAAGGGCGCCGGCGCCACCAAGTCCGGCGGCACGACCCGCCGCGCCGCCAAGATGGTCTGCCTGGACATGGACCATCCGGAGATCCTGGACTTTATCCACTGGAAAGCCAGGGAGGAGGAAAAGGCCAAGCTGTTGATCGCCAGCGGGCTGTCGGCGGACTTCAACGGCGAGGCCTACCACACCGTCTCGGGGCAGAACTCCAACAACTCGGTGCGCATCGACGACGCGTTCATGAAGGCCTACGAGGAAGACGGCGACTGGCAGACCACCTACCGCACCTCGGGCGAAGTGCACCACACCTTCCGGGCGCGCGAACTGATGCGCGAGATCGCCCAGGCCGCCTGGGCCTGCGCCGACCCGGGCGTGCAGTACGACACGACGATCAACGACTGGCACACCTGCGCCGAGAAGGACCGCATCTACGCCTCGAACCCCTGCTCGGAGTTCATGTTCCTGGACGACACGGCGTGCAACCTGGCCTCGCTGAACCTGATCAAGTTCCGTGGAGCGGACGGGCGCTTCGACCTGGAGAGCTTCCGGGCCGCGATTCGCACCTTCGCCACCGCGATGGAGATCCTGGTGGACTCCAGCTCGTATCCCACCGAGGCCATCGCCCGCAACAGCCACGACTACCGCCCCCTGGGACTGGGTTACGCCAATCTGGGCACGCTGCTGATGGTCGGCGGGCTGGCTTACGACTGTGAGGAGGGCCGCACCCTTGCCGCTGCGCTGAGTGCCATCCTGTGCGGCGAGGCCTATGCCACCTCCGCGGAGATCGCCGGCCACCTGGGTCCGTTCCCCGGCTATCGCGCCAACGAGAAGCCCATGCTGCGGGTGATCGGCAAGCACCGCGAAGCCGCCGGCCGCATCGACCCCCGCATCTGCCCGCGCATCCTGTGGGAGGCCGCCCAGGAAGCCTGGCGCAAGGCGGAGGAGCTGGGCCGCGCGCAAGGCTACCGCAACGCGCAGATGACCGTGCTGGCGCCCACGGGCACCATCGGGCTGCTGATGGATTGCGACACCACCGGGGTGGAGCCGGATTACTCGCTGGTCAAGTGGAAGAAGCTGGCCGGCGGCGGGTACATCAAGATCGTCAACCAGTCCCTCGCCCTCGCACTGCAGAATCTGGGTTACGACGAGGCCCAAATCGCGGACACCCTTCGCTACATTCTGGGCACCCAGGAGCTGGCCGACGGGGACACGATCGACCTGGCCCGCCTCAAGGCGCTGGGTTTCAGCGACGACGAGATCGCCGAGGCCGCCCAGTCGGTCAAGATCAGCGGCAACCTCAACGACTTCACGCCCCACGTCAACCCGGACAGCCTGCGTGCCAAGGGGCTGAGCGAGGATGCGATCGAGGCGGCGCGCGTGCGCATCGGGGGCAAGGAGACCATCGAGGGCGCCCCCCACCTGAAGGCGGAGCACCTGCCGGTGTTCGACTGCGCAAACAAGTGCGGCCTGTACGGCGAGCGCTTCATCGCGCCCATGGCCCACGTGAAGATGATGGCCGCGGTGCAGCCGTTTATTTCCGGCGCCATCTCCAAGACCATCAACGTGCCCGAGCAGACAACCGTGGAGGAGATCGAAGACCTTTACGTGCGCTCCTGGCGTTACGGCCTGAAGGCGGTGGCCCTCTATCGCGACGGTTCGAAGGGTTCCCAGCCGCTTTCCAGCCAGCTCACACCCTCCAAGGAGGCCGAAGCGGCCGAAACGCTCCCGGCGGATGCGGCGCCGGCCGCCGCCATGCCCGATCTAAAGGCTTGGCGCTACCGGCGCGAGCTGCCCCGCCGCCGCCGCGGGTTCACCCTGGAGGCCTCGGTGGCCGGTCACAAGATATTCCTGCGCACCGGCGAGTACGACAACGGCGAGCTGGGCGAGATCTTCATCGACATGTACAAGGAAGGCGCCGCCTACCGCAGCATGATGAACAGCTTCGCCCAGGCCGTTTCGGTGGGGCTGCAGCATGGCGTTCCGCTCGAGAAGTACGTGAACATGTTCACCTTCACGCGCTTCGAGCCTTACGGCGTGACCGATCACCCCAACGTGCGCACGGCCACCTCGATCCTGGATTTCATCTTCCGCATCCTGGGGATGGATTACCTGGGCCGTACCGACTTCCTTCACGTGCAGCCGGAGCAAACCGCCATCGATACGCAGTCCAATGGCCACGTGGTGGAGCAGGATGGCAAGCAGGCACCGCCGCCCGCCGAGGGCGTGCGGACGCCAAGGCGCCGGCAGCACGACCACCACGAGGACGCGCTCAACGAGCACTTGGCGGCGGTCATGGGCGACGCGCCGGTGTGCGACGTGTGCGGCCACCTCACCGTGCGCAACGGCACCTGCTACCGCTGCCTGAACTGCGGCAACTCGATGGGCTGCTCGTAGTCAAACAGAGGGGCGTATTTAGTCAGGGAGTATCAGAGAGAATCGGTGGCGGCCAACGTCACACTGCAACGGGGCAGCAATTTCGCCCGTTCTCCTCTAACCGGTCCCCTGGGGGCCGCTTCCCCCCCTCGGCCCCCGCTGGTGCGGGGCCGCCGCCCGGCGGCCCCGCATTCCCTTGAGACCGCCGGGCAGATTACAGCCGCCCGGCGGTATACAGCCGTCACTAAAAGCGCTGTGATTTAATGCCTCCGGCAGGTTGGGGGCTGAAACGCTTACGAGTCGCGCGTTTCTCCCCCAAAACCCCCAGCAGGGAAGCAGCGCGCGACTCGCAAGCGCTGCCGCCCCCTGCACCCCGGAAAAGTGGCATATAAACAACTTACTAAGAATTACGATGAAATATCTCAACCTCAGTATTCGGGGGGCGCGGGGGGACTGGTTCCCCCGCATTTGCTTTTCTTCGGATAAATCACAGGCCTGCTAGTTAGTGCAAAGGAGATCGAAGTGGAGAACAGCGAATCGCCGGACAGGAACGCGTTGCGCGCCAAGGCCACGCTATTTAAGACGCTTCATGAAGGGCCCGACATCCTGATCCTGCCCAACGCATGGGATGTTGGGAGCGCCGTGATCATGGCCCAAGCGGGCTTTCCCGCCATTGCCACCACCAGCTCCGGGATCGCCTTTGCGCGGGGCTATCCCGATGGCGAGCGGATCGGCCGTGACGAGATGCTGCAGGTGGTGGCCCGCATCGCGCGCAAGGTCTCCGTCCCGGTGACCGCGGACCTGGAGGCAGGCTACGGCCCGCAGCCGGAGGATGTCGCGGAAACCGTGCGGCGGGCCATCCGCGCCGGTGTGGTCGGCGCCAACTTCGAGGACGGCACCGGGCGCGCGAGCGATCCCCTGCTCGACCTGACGCTTGGGGCCGAGCGGATCCGGGCCGCCCGCGAAGCCGCCGATGCGGAGGGCGTTCCCTTCGTGGTCAATGCCCGCACGGACGGCTACCTGCGGCGCCGTGAAAAGGGGAAGGCGAACTTTGACGACGCCGTACGCCGTGCCAACGCCTACCGCGAAGCCGGAGCCGACTGCCTGTTCGTGCCGGGCGTGGTCGACGCGGAGACGATCGGCGAGCTGGTCGCCGCCATCGATGGCCCGTTGAACATCCTCGCTGCCTTGTCCGGCGTCCCGGCGCCGCCGCTGGCGGAGCTGCAGGCGCTGGGCGTTGCCCGCGTCAGCATCGGCGGCAGCCTGGCGCTGGCCGCGCTCGCCCTGGTCAGGCGCAGTGCCGAGGAGCTGTTGGCCGCCGGGACATACAGCTATGCCGGGGATGCGTTGGCCAATGCGGAGCTGAACCGTCTGCTCGCCGACTGAGTTTCCCCCACCGAGGTGACGATCCTGCGGTACTGTTGAACCTGGGGTGCGAATGGCATACACTCGGCAGGTAGCGGGCGGAGCGAGTTCCCGCGCATCCGGCCGACCCCATTTTACCGCTTACCAGAGCCAGGAAAAGCCCATGCCAGTCATCGATAACCGTAACGTCAAGATCCATCACGTGCCGGGCATGATTCATCAGTCGGTGGCGAACCGGGATTCCGGCGTCAACACGATGGAGGTCTGGAAGCAGACCATGCGGCCGGGAGCCGCGACACCGGTGCATTGCCATGATTGCGAGGAAGTCATCGTTGTCGTGAAGGGTTCGGGAACCGTGACCATCGAGGGCGAGGCGACGGAATTCGGCCCGGACAGCACACTCATCCTGCCTCCCAACGCCGTGCACCAGATCGTCAACACGGGCGACGAGGATCTGTTCTTCATCGCCTCGCTGGGGATGGGGCCCGTGCGCCTCAAAACCGCGGATGGGCAGCCCGCGGAGCGGCCCTGGCTGGTGACCTGAAGCCTGCCCCTACCAGGCCGACATCCCTCCATCCACCAGCATCAGCGATCCGGTCACGAACGACGACTCGTCGCTGGCCAGAAAGAGCGCAACCTCTGCCACATCGTTCGGCTGGCCGATTCGTCCGGAGGGCGCTATCTTTCCGGCGAACTCTCGGCCGTCCGGATTCTCTTCCAGGTAGGGTGCTGCCATCGCCGTCTCTATCCAACCGGGGCAGATGCAGTTCACCCGTATACCTTCGGGGCCGTGATCTATTGCCATCGCGCGCGTCAACTGCATCGCCGCGCCCTTGGTGGCGCAGTAGCCTGCGATGTCTGACTCGGCGTAGAAGCTGTTGGCCGAGGCGGTGATGATCAGCGAGCCGCCACCCGACGCGCGCATGGCAGGGACGCCATGCTTGGCGCAGAGAAACGCGCCTTTTACGTTCACCGCAAACATTGCGTCCCAGTCGTCCTCGGATAGATCGATAGCGCTGCCGTCCCTCATGATGCCCGCATTGCTGAAGAGGACATGCAGCCCACCGAACCGGTCCACGGTGGATTGAATCATCGCTTTGACGCTTGCCGTGTCCGTCACATCGACACGCACGGGAGCGATCTCGCCGGGGGAGCCATCGGGGAGCAGATCCGCCGTCTCGATAGCGCCGGCCTCATTAATGTCCGCGGCGACCACTCTGGCGCCTTCCGCGGCGAACCTGAGCGCGCTCGCCCTGCCGATGCCGGCGCCTGCCCCGGTGACTATGGCGACTTTGTTGCTCAACCGCATTGCGTTCTCCTCTGCGACCGCCGTCACGCCGGCCCCATTGGCCGGGCCGGAAGTGTAGCCGAAGCACACGGGAACACGGATTCGGCTTCCTGCACAAGAGACGTCGGAAAATTAGGGCGCTCGAGCCGGAGAGGGTTGTTGTTCCTCCACGGCCGGCATGCCGGCCGTTGGATGTGCGGGGCGGGAGACGAACAGGATCAATACCGAGGCGCCATAGGCCAGGAGTGCGAGGGCGATGAACGCCCAGCGA
>JACZVE010000084.1 GCA_022572825.1 SAR324 cluster bacterium | reverse complement strand
GCCTACTGGCGCGGGGACGAGAAGAACACCATGCTGCAGCGGGTCTACGGGCTGGCCTTCCCCGGCAAGTCCGAGCTGAAGGACTTCCTGCACCGGCGCGAGCTGGCCAAGGCGCGCGACCACCGCAAGCTGGGCCAGCAGATGGGTCTGTTCACCATCTCCGAGGAGGTGGGCAAGGGGCTGGTGCTGTGGATGCCCCACGGTACGGTGATCCGGGACGAGCTGGAAGCGCTGGCCAAGGAGACGGAGTTCCGCTACGGCTACCAGCGGGTGGCCACGCCGCACATCACCAAGGAGGGGCTGTACCACACCTCGGGCCACCTGCCCTACTTCGCCTCGGACATGTTTCCGCCCATGGAGGCGGACGACGGCACCTATTACCTCAAGCCGATGAACTGCCCCCACCACCACATGATCTACAAGGCCCAGCCCCGCAGCTACCGCGAGCTGCCGCTGCGCCTGGCCGAGTACGGGACGTGCTACCGCTACGAGCAGTCCGGCGAGCTGTCGGGATTGTTGCGCGTGCGGGCCATGGCGATGAACGACGCGCACATCTATTGCGCCGAGGAGCAGACCACGGACGAGTTCATCGCCGTGATGCGCCTGCACCAGTTCTACTACGAGAAGTTCGGAATCACCGACTACTGGATGCGCCTCTCCCTGCCGGATCTGGACACCAGCGAAAAGTATGTCGGCGGCCGCGAGGCATGGGCGCAGGCCGAGCGGATGGTGATCGCCGCCATGGATGAGGTGGACATTCCCTACGAGTCGGTGCGGGGCGAGGCGGCGTTTTACGGGCCCAAGGTGGATTTCCAGATCCAGAACGTGGTGGGGCGCGAGGAGTCCGCCTCCACCAACCAGCTCGATCTGATCATGGCCGAGCGCTTCGACCTGACCTATGTGGGCCCGGATAACCGCCGCTACCGCCCGCACATCATCCACCGCGCGCCGCTGGGCACCCACGAGCGCTTCGTCGCTCTGCTCATCGAGCACTACGGAGGCGTCTTCCCCACCTGGCTGGCGCCCGTGCAGGTGCGCGTGCTCCCGGTGGCCGAGGCCTTCGGCGAATACGGTGACAAGGTGGCGGCGCTGTTCCGCGAGGCGCTGGTGCGCGCGGAGGTGGACCACTCCTCCGAATCCCTCGGCAAGAAAGTGCGCAGCGCACAGACCGACAAGGTGCCCAATATCTTTGTCGTGGGCGAGAAGGAGCAGGCCGCCGAAAGTGTCAACTGGCGCCGCCACGGCTCCAGGGAGCAGATCGCCCTGCCCCTCGCTGCCGCCAGGGATAGCCTTCTCGCCGAGATCAGGGAGCGCGTGGACTGGCGAACGGGGAAGTAGCAGTGCTCCCCTTTCGGCCCCTAACCGGAGCCGTGCCCATGAAATGGCTCATCGGCATCGCGGCGGTCATGCTGATCGCCCATTACTTCTGGCGGCGCGCCGAGCGGCAAAGCGGGGCCGTCGAGCGGCAAAGCGGAGCCATCGAGCGGCAAAGCCGACGCGACGACCCGCCGGGCGGCGATTAACCCGCCTCGCGCCACCGGTCGGCCGCTTGCGATGATCTTTTCCGGGATCCCCTACGATCGCTGTGAATCGGCGCTCAGGTGCCCTTGCATTGGAAACCAGCCCCTATACGCGACCGGCCGCGGGCATAACATCGCACCCGGCAAAGGCGTCATCCCTGATCGAGAATGGAAACCAGGCTTTTCATCTTCTGCCGGGCATCATCCAGATAGACCTTGAGGTTATTGGAATGATTGGCCAGGACGCCATTCTTGCTGCCGTTGGTGACTAACCAGGGCTCGAACTGGCTCTCCCGCAACGATTGCAGGATCAGATCCGTGATCTCGGTCGCATTCTTGTCGGTCAGTATCTTGTCGAAGTCCTGCCGAACCGCCAGCATCATGCCCAGCGCGGCGTACCCCACGCCCTTGGCATAGTAGAAGTTATCGTCGATGCGCATCCAGCTCACTTTGTCGGAATCCTGTGCATCCAGCAGCACTGAGGTCACGGCGCCGAGTTCGGAGATGTACGGTTCCAGCAGTTGAATGAGATTGTCGGCCCGCGGGTAGAAATTCGCCAGCCCCCCCAGGTCGCCACGAAACTGCAGCAGCGCCCCGTTGCCGCGGCCAAAGGCCCCCTCGGCGGAAGGGAAGGCCCACTTGAGCGGATCGTTGGCGTAGGCCGAATAGGCCAGATCCGCTTGCTTGTGTACGGCGTCCGAGGTGCGCTGGCGGCTCAGGTTGTCCCGCAGCACCCGTGTCGTGTGCCGCACCACCTGCAGCACCCCGAGCTGGAAATTGGGAAGATTGTCCTGCATCCATCCTGGCGTCAGCGGCAGATCGTTGGGGAGCCAGCCCCCGAAGCCTTCGAGCTGCGCGCGCATCACATCGACGATCATCAATACCGAGGCGTCTCCGGTGATGGACGCCTCCACTTCACGCACTTCCGGAAGCGCCGGTCCGCGGCTCTGAAGAAAACCGACCGTCGCATAACCGAGCACGATCAGCGCGATCAGAATCAAGTATACGCTCTTCCCGGCTCTGAAAAGCATCACTGGCGACAATCCCCGGCAGGGTCAGGCTGGCGTTGGAAGGGCTACGCGATAGCAACGATACCACGGGAGCGCCCGCAGGCAAAGACGGCGCCGTCGCCGGGCGCCCTGCCCCATCCGTGACCGAATTGTTACCTCGCCGTGACCGAATTATGAAGCAACGGCAGCCCAATACGATGGACTCGTCCGCGGATATGGCTTAAGCTTTTCGGTAAGCCGCGACACGCATCGCGCACGCTGCCCGCTGAGGGACGATCATCGCCACAGCGCAGGCATCGCGAATCATGAGACGGTTTCTACGCTGGCTGTCATGCCAGGCGGTGCGACGCGCGCCGATAACCGCTGCAGACAGGGCGCAAGACGGTCGCCCGGCAGAATGAATCTCCGCAGAAGGAAACTCAGCACGAGGTAACCCCGCATGGCAAACGTTCACTTGAAGAAGGGCTGGCATTTACCTGACCGCGCCGCAACGCCCGAGCACGTGTTCTACAACCGCAGACAGTTTCTCGCCACCATGGGCTTCACCGCAGCCGGGACGGCGGGGCTGCTTTATGGAAATGCCCAGGCTGCGACGGGGAGGAGCCTGCAGGATACGATTACGGGCTTGCGACCGCTCGATGCCGAGCGCAATCCCGCGTTCAAGGTCGACAGCCCGCTTACCCCGGCAGCCGTCGCGGGGAAGTACAACAACTTTTACGAGTTCAGCCGCCATAAGGACGATGTCTGGGTTCTGGCGGAGAAGCTTACCACCGAGCCCTGGAGCCTCGAGGTTTCCGGTTTGGTGGCAAAGCCTCGCACCTTCGACGTGAACGAGTTGATCCGGGCCATGCCGTTGGAGGAGCGGGTTTACCGCTTCCGCTGCGTCGAGGCATGGTCCATGGTGGTGCCCTGGGTGGGGTTTCCGTTTCGCGAGCTGCTCAAGGCGGTGGCACCGACCTCGCAGGCAAAATACGTCAAGATGACCACCTTCATGCGGCCGGCCGAAGCGCCGCGGCAGGGATTGAAGCCGTGGTTCGGACCCGGAGAGCCCTGGCCGTTCACGGAGGGGCTGACGATGGCCGAGGCCATGAACGAGCTGACGCTGATCTGCGTGGGTCTGTATGGGCAGATCCTGCCCAAGCAGCACGGCGCGCCGATCCGCGTCATCGCGCCTTGGAAGTATGGCTACAAGAGCATCAAATCGATCGTGAAGATCGAGCTGACCGCTCAGCAGCCGCCGACCTTCTGGAACATCCTGGGGCCCTCGGAGTATGGCTTTGTCTCCAACGTCAACCCCAAAGTGCCGCATCCGCGTTGGTCCCAGGCCTTCGAGCGGGACATCGGCACGCGGGAGCGCAAGCCGACTCTGCTCTACAACGGGTACGAGGCATACGTAGGCAACCTGTACAAGGCGTGAGCCATCGTTGGAAGGGCCGCGAAACACGGGATTCATGCACGGTCGCCGCGGGATGGCAACCGGGTTGCGGAACGCTTCGCGACGTGCCATAAGACCCAAAGACATGAGACGGCGCGGCGGGCAGGGTGAAGCCCGCCGCGCCGGACAATGATAAAATAACAGGGAACACGTTGGAAATCCGCCTGATGCTCTCCGCAATTTTACCCGGCAACCCGATCCTCCTTTGGGCTTGGTGGCCCTGGCGAATGTGTGCGCGCGAGGGAGCCGGGCACGGGTGATTGCAGGCGGCCAATCAGAAGCCGTCACAGTTTTCGAGCCGTGAAGCCGCTCCCCGCCGGGAGCAGGTTTCACGGCTTTTTTGTTGTACTTTTTTGTTCCAGTCGCCGCGGCCCGGCGCGCCCATGGGGCGGGCCATAGATGGGGCGCCGCGCGTAGCGTTGCACGCGAGGCCGAGAGAGGTAGGGTCATGAGCACGGTCAGCTTTACCACCGCGGGCGGCATCGCCGCTGCCTGCACCAAGACAGCCATCGACCATTCCACCGCCCTGGACGGCGTATGGGCGGAAATCGACCGCCGGAAGGGGGCGCTGTTCGTCAGCAACTACGAGGTGCCGGACCGCTATGCGCGCTGGGACATCGGGTTCGTCAATCCCCCGGTGGAGCTGGTGATGAAGGGGCGGCGGTTCGCACTCCATGCGCTCAATGGCGAGGGCGAGCGGCTGCTGACCCTGATGGCGCAATCGTTGCGGGGGCATCCGCACCTGGAATCGCTGACCGAGGCGCCGCATTCCATCCAGGGGGAAGTCGTCCTTCCGCCCGCCTTCTTTGCGGAGGAGGAACGAAGCCGCCAGTCCAGCGTGTTTTCATTGCTGCGGGCGCTGATCGGCCATTTCCGCTGCGATTACGGTGATCTGGGCTTCTACGGGGCGTTCGGCTACGACTTGGTCTTCCAGTTCGAAAGCCTGGAGCGGCGCCATCCCCGCGATCCCGACCAGGTGGACTGCTGCCTGTTCTTCCCGACCGAGTTGGTGGTGGTCGACCGGCGCAAGGAGCTGGCACACCGCGTGACCTTCGATTTCGAGACCCCGCTCGGCCCTTCCCGCGCGGGCGGCCAGGGAGGCGCGACGCTTCCCCCGCCGCCTCGCCCGCTGCCCGGCGGCATTCAGTGCGACCACGCGCAAGGAGAGTTCGAGGAAAAGGTGGAGCGCATCCGGCAGCGGTGCCGGGCGGGGGATTTCTTCGAGGTGGTGCTCTCCCAGGTCTTTTCCGTGCCCTACAGCGGCACCCCGGCCGAGCTGTTCCGCACGCTCTGCAGGAACAACCCCAGCCCTTACAGCTTTCTGATCAACATGGGCAGTGAGCAACTGGTCGGTGCCTCGCCGGAGATGTTCGTGCGGGTCAACGGGCGCCGCGTGGAGACCAGTCCCATCTCCGGCACCGTCCCGGTGGGGAACTCGCCCATGGAAACGGCCGCTTACATCAAAGCGCTGATTTCCTCCGAAAAGGAAGAATCCGAGCTTACCATGTGTACCGACGTGGACCGCAACGACATGACGCGCGTCTGCGTGCCCGGCAGCGTGCGCCTCATCGGGCGCCGGCTGTTGGAAACGTACTCCCGGGTGGTGCACACGGTCGATCACGTGGAAGGGGAGTTGGCCGCCGACTACGATGCCCTGGACGCCTTCGCCACCCATCTTTGGGCCTGCACGGTGACCGGGGCGCCCAAACCGGTGGCCATGCAGACCATCGAGCAGATGGAAAAATCGCCCCGTCGCTGGTACGCCGGCGCCGTGGGCTTTCTGTCGGTCAACGGCAACCTCAACTCCGGGATGACCTTGCGCACCATTCACCTGGAGAACGGCACGGCCACCGTGCGGGCCGGGGCCACGCTGCTCTACGACTCCGACCCCGCCGCCGAAGAGCGGGAGACGCGCATCAAGGCCTCCGCTTTCCTGGAGGCCGCGGTGGGCGCGTCGCCCCTCACCCAACGCCCCGGCGGCTCGTCACGCCGCCTGCATGCGGGAAAGGGCCGCCGCGTGCTGTTCGTGGACTTCCTGGATAGCTTCGTGCACACGCTGGCCTCCTACGTGCGCGCGGCCGGTGCGGAGGTCACCACGGTGCGGCCGGGCTTTCCCGCTGCGCTGCTGGAGCAGCTCAATCCGGATCTGGTCTTTCTCTCCCCCGGCCCGGGCACCCCGGCCGAGCGGGGCGTAGCGGCGGTCGTCGAGCGGGCCCTGGCGCGGGATATCCCTCTTTTCGGCGTCTGCCTGGGTCATCAGGGGTTGGCCGAGCACTTCGGCGCGAGGCTCGCCGTGCTGGACACGCCCATGCACGGCAAACCGACCCGCGTGCGCCACGACGGCCAGGGCATTTTCGCCGGATTGCCCAACCCCATCGACGCCGCCCGCTATCATAGCCTCTACGTGGTGCGCGAGAGCCTGCCGCCGGAACTGGAGGTGGCGGCCGAGTCGGAGGACGGGGTGATCATGGCGCTGCGTCACCGCACCCTGCCGGTGGCATCGTTCCAGTTCCATCCCGAGTCCATCCTCACCCTGGATCAGGAGCTGGGCCAGCGCCTGATCGAAAATCTGTTTGACCGGTTTCTGGATGCCGTGCGCCCACGGCAAGCCCTGGGCACCGGATAATGCTTAGCGGGCCGGCACAGCGAATTTCTTTTTCCGGGGAAGCGCCCCGCCTGCTACAGGCGAAACGTGTAACGCCTCCCAGTGGAACGCGCCGCGAGACGCCGAGGTGCTTGTGCTTTACGGGAATTCCGCTATGGTCGGCCTGCCGGAATCTTCGATTGGCGCAGGTCGACAACCAACAATCCACAAAGGGAGACGGCATGGCACACGAAATTCTCAAGCTCAGCAGCGTCCACCCCACGCGGGGATATTCCCACGCCGCCAAAGCCGGTAACACCCTGTACATCGCCGGCCAGGTGGCAAACGACATCAACGGCAACCCCGTGGGCAAGGGCGATATGGCAGCCCAGGCCGAGCAGGTCTTCACCAATCTCAAGAACATCGTCGAGGAGGCGGGGGGCAGCTTGAGCAACATCGTCAAGATGACGACCCTGCTCACCCACTTCGCCAGCATCGACGCCTACCGCAGCGCCCGCGGCCGCTACTTCAGCGATCCGATGCCGCCCAATACCCTGATGATCATCGAAAGCCTGGCCACCCCGGACTACATGATCGAGGTGGAGGCCATCGCCGTGCTGGATTGAGGGGGTGAGGCTGAAGGAAGGGTGGTCTCCGGGCGGCGGCAGTGCTGACGTGTGCGGGAGGCAGTACGAGCAGCCCCCCCCAACCACCCCGCCCCCGTTCCCCTCACTCCAGCTCGTACTCGTCCGGAATGCGGTCGCCACGGTAGGGGAGCCGGGTGATGACCCCGCCGCCGCCCAGGTAGGAGTTCACCGCGGCGCTCACTTCCACCGCGCTGGGCGAGGGTACGGCGTCGCCGACCATGAAGCCGCACGCGGTGCAGTAGCGGATCCCTCCGGTGGCGGTGCGGCGCAGGGGCCGCCAGCAGACCGGACAGCGCAACGGATGCACCTCAGGCCTCCTGGCCGACCGGCGCGCTGGCATTGACCCCAGGCGCCCCTTGCAGCCCCGGGACCCGAGCACGACGCTCCTCCCGAGCGCTCGCCTGCAGCGCTTCGTCGCCAGGGGGTATGGCGCGCTGCTCCTCGTAGTAAGCCTGCACCGAGGCCTTTTCGATCAGCACCTTGCGGCGGATCTTCCAGGAGCCGAGCTGGCCGTCCTCGATGAGCCGATCCACCGTGCTGGTGCTGACGTTGAGGAACGCCGCCACCTCGTCGCGGGTCATGGTGGTGGCGCCCACCCCCTGGCGAAAATCAATCCCTGACATGGGTTGCCCTCCGTGAACAGCGGGGGATTCGGCGTCTCGCCGCATCCTTCTGGCCTAAAAGAATTGTGACTGGCTGCCTTCGGCCGGCCGGGAGATGCTGTCCCCTGCAAAAGCTTGCGAGTCGCGCAATGCTGCCCCTGGCAGGGAGCTTAGCTTCCCCGCAACTGAAATCTGCCGTTGTGCGCGCGTATCCGCCGACGCACGCGGTTACTCGCGAAAAAGACCGCCCCCGGTGGAACCGGAAGCCGACTCCGGTTGCCCGCGTCGCATCGGCCCACCGGGGGCGGGCCCACAGGATCCCTGCAGGGTGAGACCTCCATTCGAGCGGCGGTCGCGGTGGCTCTCGCTCGTCAAACGGACCTGCCCGCTTTCGTTTCTGCATGCGACCCCGTTGTGGTAGGGAAAGTGGAGTTGGTAACTGCCTGCACCCATAAATATCTCCAATTGGAGATGAATGCAACAAAAATATCGTGATTGAAGAAGACACTGCACGGATTACAGAGCGGATCGAAGAATTCAGGCGCCATTTGGGGTTGAACAAGTCGGATTTCTGCAAGCTGATCGCCTTTCCCCTGGGCACCTACAGCAACATCACCGGCTCCCGGCAATCCAAGCCGAATGCAGAACTGCTCGCTGCAATTGCAACGCACACCCAGGTCAACCCCCATTGGCTATTGACGGGCGAGGGGGGGATGCTCGCTGCCATGGCGCGGCCGGCGGAGAGCGGGTCCGAAGGCGGCGCACCGGCGATGTTCACGCCGCAGGAGCTGGCGGACCAGTACGTGCTGGTTCCCTTCTACGACGTCAGGGGCAGTGCGGGAGGCGGTTCGTACGTGAACGACGTGGAGGTGATCGACCGCCTGGCCTTCCGGGCGGAGTGGATCTACCGTGAGCTACGGGTGCGCCCAGAGGATCTGGCGCTGATCTCGGCCGACGGGCTGACCTACCAGTTCCTCGAACGACTCAAGGACCTCAACATCCGCACCGTCGAGATCACACCCGAGGACAACCCCTGGATCATCAACGGCCTGGCGGTCCGACCCGGCCGCGTGGTCATGCCGCCGGGCATCTCGGACCGGACCCGCGACGCGCTCGGCAAGCGGCGGGTGAAGCTGGACTGGCGACTCACCCGCTTCGACAGCGTCAGCGTGCGCCGCTCGCTCGTGATCCTGAACCAAGAGCTTGGCCGGGCGCTCAAGGGGCGCGTTCAGCTCCTTCAGAGTGACGCGGCACCCTGGCCGGGCGCCTGGGGGCCGCATCACCAGATGGGAACCACGCGCATCCACGTAGACCCGACGAAGGGTGTCGTCGATCCGGACTGCCGTGGCCACAGCGTTTCCAACCTCTACGTTGCCGGCAGCTCCGTCTTCCCGACTAGCGGCTTTGCAAATCCCACCTACACCCTGGTCGCCCTCGCCCTGCGCCCGGCCGATCATCTCAAAGACCGGATGCGAACGTGAGTGGGGCCCGAAAATGAGACGCCGGGAGTTCCTTGTTTCGCTTGCAGCCGGAGGGGCTGGATTCGCACTCGTCATCAGCAGGACCGGGTGCTGGAAGGGTCAACCACTTCACCTGGAGTTGACCGACTTCCTGACCGACGCTCCCAGCGCGCAGTTGATCGGCAAGCTGTACCTGCAGCTCGCGCCGGAGGAGCGGAACGAAGATCGGCTGATCGAGCTGGTGTTCCCCGCGCTTCGATCTGCGCAAGAGCCGCCCCTGCGGGACGAGATCCTGGCTCAGTTCCTCGC
>JACZVE010000427.1 GCA_022572825.1 SAR324 cluster bacterium | reverse complement strand
GGAGAAGGGCTTGGTGAGGTAATCGTCCGCGCCCAGTTCCAACCCCAGCACCTTGTCGATTTCCTCCGCCTTGGCCGTCAGCATGAGGATCGGCAGGCGGGAATCCATTTCCCGCAGACGCTTGCAGACCTCCAGGCCGTCCAGACCCGGCAGCATCAGATCCAGGATGACCAAGGCATATGCCCCGCCGGCCGCCTTGCGCAGGCCGGCTTCCCCGTCCGCGACGCGCTCCAGGCGATAGCCCGCATCCTGCAGATGGATTTCGCACAGGTCGGCGATCTCGGCGTCGTCCTCGATGAGCAGAATTCGTGTCTCCATGGCCACTGCGATGGGATGACGGTGCGCGGCCGGCCGCACCCGGCGCCAGGTGCCCTGGGGCCAGGCCGCGTCACTACGGATAGCGCATCTGGGAATCGTTGACAAAGCGCCGCTGGCCAACCCCTGCGTAATGCGTTCGTTGCAGGCCGGTCGTTCGTCTCCGATACGATGGGCGATTGCGGACACGGGTGACCCGTATTGGCGTCAAGGCCGTTTGTCCTGCGCGAGCGCGAGACGGAGAGTGACTGGCACCTGTTCTCCACGCTGGTGCGCTTCGACGCCGTCTACTACACCGCCCTGCGCGCCAACCTCAGGCGGTTGGTCGATTATCCCAACCTGTGGGCTTACACCAGGCGTCTCTACGCCTATCCCGGCGTTGCCGAAACGGTTCGGCTGGACCACGTCAAGGAGCACTATTTTGACGACCTGGGCCTGGTGAATCCCGGCATCGTGCCGATCGGGCCGGAACTGGACGTCGCTCCCGCCGGCTAGTGCGAAGCATTCACGTTCCGGTGGTAAGTCTCGGCTGCGTGGAGTCGTTGACGCTATTCCTTGGCGACTTTGCTCCGCCGGAATTCTATGATTTGCTTGAGTGCGAGGGCTTTTCTTACGCGATCGGGTTTCAAGGCAATCCCGTGCCGGCCAGGCACATCGACCACCTGTTAACCCGCCCGATGGGCAGAAGAAACGGAAGGCCTGATGTGCGCTACCACGGCTTCGAGTACCGAGCGGCCAATTGGGACATGCCCCGCCGTGTGGTCGCAAATTAGCTGATATAAAATTCTTCTATCGGGATATCGCCACATGACGATCAAAGCTCACCCGACCGCGATCATTGAAGATGGCGCGGAAATCGATGAGGGCTGCACAATCGGCCCGCACGTCATCATCGAGTCCGGAGCCATCATCGGAGCGGACAATGAGATCTGCGCCGGCGCATACATCCACGGGTGTGTACGCATGGGTTCGCGGAACCGGCTCATGCGCGGCACCTCGCTGGGGGGCGTGCCTCAGGACCTTGGATACCGCGGAGAGCGGACCGAGCTGATCATAGGCGACGACAACTGGTTCGGAGAGAACACGACGGTGCACCGGGGAACCAGCGCCACCGGCAAGACCTTGCTGGGCAATCACAATTACATCATGGTCAACACTCACATCGGCCACGACCTGCGCTTCGGAAACCACATCATCACAGGCCCGAACGTGATGATCGGTGGAGAAGCCGAGGTGCGGGACCGCGCCAATCTGGGGGCCGCCGCAGGGATTCATCAGATGACGAGGGTGGGGGAACTGGTGATGGTGGGCGCTATGGCCAGGGTGGTGCAGGACGTGGTGCCGTTTACGATGGTCGCGAACGATGGCCGTCTCTACGGGCTGAATAGGATCGGCATCAGGCGATCCGACTATCCCCGCGAGCACACGCCGCTGCTCGATACGATGTACCGTGATTTCTGCGTAAAACGGAAACCCCTCAAGGCGTTCCTGGCCGGCTTGCGGGAGCACCCCCCCAACCCCTTCACGGAGGCATGGGCGGCCTTTCTCTCGGTCAAGTCCCGGCGGGGCTACGCCCGCTCCATCGGCGGGGAAGGGGAGAAAGCCGGCACCCAGCCGGGTCAGGCAGCGGCAGAATCGTCCTCCATGACGCCCGTCATCTCGCCCTCGCAGTCCCGGAAGTAGGCCGGCCGGCCTGCACCCGGCACCGTCATTTTGGGCGCCGCAACGGCTCCCTGATGGGCCTCGATCGCCGGGCAGACCCCGTCCAGCGAGTTGATCCGTCTTGAATACCACACGTCCCACCAACGACAATGCGCAATTCCAGATTAAGTGACTCTCCCGTCAGCCCGCACCAGGGGCCCCAGCAAGGGATTGCAAGTGTCGCTCGCCCAGGTCGCTATCCTCGCGGTGAGTCCGAATCGCGGGCAACGCTCCTCGGGTCCATCGCTGCGCACCGCGGTCGGCCAAGCCGAACAACGCCGCCCAGGGGAAGCCGCAATCGTTGCGCTCGCCCGTCAGAAGCGGTACAGGCGTGAGGTAGCGCGGGGTGCGCAATCGCGCCCGCATCGATGAACCTGGCGGAAAAGGAGCGCCATGAGTGGGATCACCGTACTGAGCCCTGTCGGGATCAACCGGGTGGAAGCG
>JACZVE010000083.1 GCA_022572825.1 SAR324 cluster bacterium | reverse complement strand
TCGGGCAGGTAGCCGATCTGCAGCCGCACCCCGATCGGATCTTCCCGCACGTCCTTGCCGCCGACCAGCACCGTCCCGGATGTGGGGGGAATGAAGCCCGTGATGATTTTCATGGTGGTGGACTTGCCCGCGCCGTTGGGGCCGAGAAATCCCAGCACTTGCCGCGGCTGGACGGTAAAGGATATCCCATCCACCGCTGAAATCGCGCCGAATTTCTTGACCAGCTTGCGCACCTCGATCATCGCAACTCCCCTTGGCTCGCTAATGCGGTCCCTATTGTGTGTCGGGCCGGCGCGTAAGTCGGGCCTGCCACGAGACTACGCCCCTTGAACGCTCTCCCGGCGGACTCTCTCCGTGGCATGCTCGCAGGTTCCTCACCGGAATCGGGCCAATGAACCGGGTTCACCGCCAGGCTCACAGGCGCGGCTGCGCGAACCGGGTAGCCTTGGCGCAGACAGTCCTGTCCCCGTCCCTGAAGCCTATGAACGAGAATGTGATCATGATGGAGAGAAAACGGTTCAATGTGCTTTGATCAGGCTCGCGGCGTGGTTCGCGACGCGCACTGCACGACTCGCGGCCGCTGGAACTGTCCCGCTGCCTACCGCGAACGCCCAAGCAGCGCCGCCCTTGCCTGGGCCCCCATCACGAAGCGGCGCGGCGGGGCTTCTTGGTTTTCGCGGCGCTTTTGGCCTTATCGCCAAGCACAGCCAACACGTCGTCGTCCTTCATTATGAGGTAATCCTTGCCTGCGAGGGTAATATCCGTGCCGCCGTACTTGCCGAACAGCACCAGGTCGCCTTCGGCAATCTCGAGCGGGATCAGCTTGCCGTCCTTGTCGCGCGTGCCCGGGCCAACGGAGACGACCCTGCCTTCCTGGGGTTTCTCCTTGGCTGTATCGGGAATGATGATTCCGCTTTCGGTGGTCTGTTCCGGGTCCAGTCGTTCCACGACCAGACGGTTGTGTAACGGTTTGATCATATCTGTGCTCCACTCCTTGCCATGGCTAGTTTCCGACGATGACGCTTTTCAGCGGCACACCGGTTGCGATTTAGCGTAAATGGCAGTGTCCGAGGACGATCCGTTTGTCCACCACCGGCGAACGCGGCGCGGGCATCCGCCGGAACCGAACCTATCTGCGCGGGTAGGAAAATTCTTATTGAATCTGCAAACCAGCGTCAAGGTCCTTGTCCTGCGGAAACACCTTCCGGTCGGGAAGTTCACGGCGCTTGCCGGTAGAGTAGGGTGTACACGCGGTAGGACAGAAACACGCGTTTGACGTAGCGCTGGGTTTCGCCGAACGGGATGCGCTCCACGAACTCGTCCAGCGGCAGGTGGCCAAAGTGTCGAATCCAGCGTTTGACAGTGCCCGGCCCGGCATTGTACGCCGCCGCCGCATAGAGAGGATTTCCGTCGAAGCGGGTCAACACGCGCTTCAGGTAATGGATGCCCAGTGGAATGTTCAGCTCCGGAACGTGCAGCATGTCCTCCTCATAGGGCAGCCCATTGCGCCGGGCGATCATCCGGGCGGTGTCGGGCATCAGCTGCATTAATCCCTTCGCCCCCGCGCTGGAATCGGCCGAGATGAAAAATCGGCTCTCCTCGCGCATGATGGCCAGCACGAAATACGGGTCGATGCTCAGCTCGCCTGCCTGCTCGCGAACCAGATCCCAGTGGGGGAGCGGAAACGACCGCCGCCACAATGGCGTATCGGCGACCCGGTTGCGGCGCATTGTGTTCAGGTGGTGGTTGGCCACCAGCCGCAGCTGCAGATAGTGGCGCCCCAGATAGTGAAAGAGTGCGCCGGCCTCCTCCACCGCATCGGGGGGCAGGTTGCGGGAGACCGCGTCGCGGAGGATCTCCACGGCCAGCTCGTGGTCGCCGATGGCGAACAGGAAAATCCCGGTGGGGAAGGGCTCGATCGACCACAACGCCTCGATATCCGGACGCGGCGGGGCGCGTGCCTCGCCCTGGTCGGATGCGTGATTCTGAGAGAACGCCGCCCCACCACGCTGCCATTGGGCCAGCGCGGCGTAATAGCCGTAGGGCCAGCGTGATTCCATCTCCCGCCAGGTGGCCTGCCCCGCGCTGTTTTCGCCCTGCCTCATCTGCAGGCGTCCCTTCCAGTAATACAGCCGCGCCTGATCCACCGGGTGGAAAGACGCGCTGTTGCCGATCGCACGTTTCAGTAGAGTTTCCGCTTCGTCATGGGCCTTGCGGGCGATGACATGGCGGATCATCAGCCAGTAGGCTTCGGAGGCTTCCGGCGTTTGGCCATGCTCGCCGACGATGCGATCGAACCAGTGCCGCGTAGTCACCTCGTCATTGCGCCCCCGATTGTATTTCAACAGTTCCAGATAGATGGACGGCAGCTCCGACTCATCCGGGTAGCCCTGCTCCAGCAGGCGCAGGTATTTCAGTACCGTCCCGATCTTGCGCCGTTTCAGTTGAATGCGGATCGCCCAAATCAGCTGCTGACGCTCGTCGAAGGCGAAGCGCCGTATCACGGAACCCGTGTTGATCTGCACCGCGGCGCGCTGCAAATGCCTCCCGCGGATCAGGCTGCGGAAGTACAGGCGCCCCAGCGCCTTGGCGGTGCCCGTATCGAACTGCGGCAGCGATGCCTCTCCCAACTCGCGGGCCAGACGATCGTACAGCTCCAGCTCGAACAAGCGCATGGCGCGCGCCAGATAGTCCGCCGCCTGAGGATTGACGGTTCCGCGCGGTCCCTGCATCTGGGGCAATGGCGCCCATCGCGCCGCTGCCTCCGCGTCCTCCGGGTGGCGCCACATCAGCAGGGCCAGCCAGTCCTGCAACCGCGCATCTCCGGTGCCCTGTGCGAGCTGCCACAGGCGGGTCATCAGGTCGTAATCTTCTGCGGACGGCGGTCTTCGCTCCAGGTAGGTGCGCAGATAGGCGGCAAGCACTTCGGCGGGCAGCCCGTCCGCCTCTACCACGCGTTCCAGAATCAAGGCTCGCACGCGCCGGGTCAGCACCTTGCCCGGCGCGTTTTCCAGCAGCATTCCCATCTCCTGGACGGCCTGCTCATGATTGCCCGCGGCGAGGAGGGCGCGTAGCAAATGAAAATGCCAGAGTTGGGGGATGGTGCCGGATTGGGCCATACCCTGGCGAAAGCTGATTTGCGCCTCCTCCAGGCGCCCGCTGGCCTGGAGACAACGCGCGTGGCTGAACAATTCGAGGGACTGCTGCAGCGAGGGTGTGAGCGGTATGGCGGGGGAGACCGCCGCGCTGTCCTGCCCCCTGTCGCACCGCACATCGTCTGCGGAGCGCGGCTCGGCGCGATGCTCAGGCGATGGCCGCGCGGCCGTCGCCGTGGGGGTCGGATCGCCGGGGCCGGCGTCGGGCGCTTTGCCCCATGCCGGCCAGGCCAGCAGGCACAGCACGGCCATCAGCACGGTGCCGCGCGAAATGCCGCTCAGGAGGTGGATGGCGCCGGGGCCCAATGGCATTGATGATGCTACGATAACGGCAGGAGGCGACGTTGGGCCACGATAGGATTTGAACACGGGCGATGAAGCCAATGGGTGACCGGCAAAAAAATCACGGTCTGCTGTGGATGTTCAGATATGACGCCACCGGCGCCAAACCTCGCGAGGTTGCATTCGATCCTTCCGATCCCATCTACCACTTGTACAAACAGACCCGGAATCCGTATCTGGTACGGGCCATCGCTCCGGGGAGCCGCAAGCTGGAGCGCACGCCGGAGGAATTGCATCGCCTGTTCCGATTTTTCCGCAAGCATAACCAATACCGGATGGCGCCGAGCAACGCGGAATCGTCCTACGAACGGAGGACGCTGCACCACCCGCCGGCACCGCCTACGATCCAACCGAAATACCTCACTCCCCAGCGGCTGGGCGGCGACTTTGCCCGCTTGCCCTGGATGGTGAATGTGTTCTTTCAGGCCGTGCTGAGGCGTCTGAAGAACGATCCCGGCGTATTCAAGGCCCTGGTGGAAGAGTTGATGGCGAAGTTTCAAGAGGATCAGATCCGGATCAAGATCTATGATGCCTATCAGACATTCAACGATTGGAACGATCTGATGGATACCATGGAGGAAATCAGCCGCTACCCCTCTCCCGAGACTTTCGACCTGTTCTGCAGTGCGTTGTTCGCTTACTATGATCTGGCCTATCCGGCGGAGGAACGGTGAATGCCGGATGCGCCCGCACGCCCGGCATGCGGCTCGCCATCGGTGTGCGCAGAGGCTGGCGTTCCGCCTCACGCGTTGAAGTAATAGGCGTCCCGTTTTTCTGAATGGTGATTAATCATCTTGTCGGCCATGTCCCCCAGCCGCCGTTGCACCTCGGCGATGAGCCGCTCGTCATCCGTTTGATCGCGAAGCGCCTCGACCACCAGCTTCATCCACGCGTCCCGCTCCGGCACGCCAATCTTGAATTGGCGGTGCAGGTAACGCAGGAAGGGCTTGCCGTATTGCGCGCTGTAGAGCTTGGGCCCCCCGAAAAATTCCACGAAATACGCCTGCTGCTTGTCCCTGGCGCGCTCAAGATCGGTGAACATCGGCGCCAGAACGGGCTCGCCGGCAACCTTGTCGTAAAACCGCGCCACCCAGCGGTGAATCCCCTCCACGCCGCCCAGGGCGTCCACGTCCACCCTATCTTTTGGCTGCTCCATGCCCCTTTGCCCGCAGCGCGACGTGGGTTGCATTCTTGCTACGCACCACCGATTCGACCGGAGGCCATCGCCCGCACCCGGCGATTGCCCGATCGCCTCGCCGCGGCGCGTGCAGCGAGGCACGCCCTGCTCCCGGCATTAGACCATATGCCTCGGACCGCGGCAACCGCCGCCCGCAAGGGTGATGGCGGGAGAATATGCGGGATTCCCGCCATTTTTTGCCGGTCAGCCCCGTCGACAGGGCCACGGGTGCATGATAATCGCATTGATATGACTGTAATTGTGCCTCGATTGCGCAACTGGACCCCCGCGTCGGTATTGCGTCTAACACCTGCGATAGCACATTCACCGTAAAAACAATATGTTGCGACCTAAAAACGGACGCACGCACCTTTACCGAGCACTGCATTCATTAGGTGCGAAGTGCGGGCGCCGGCAATGGGGCGCTTGCTCCTGCCCCGCGAGAGCGGTACGCCAGCCGCGGCGGGGGTCCTGAGGCTGATGTTACTGCGGGATGATACGTGATCGCATTACGCAACTGTCCGAACTTATGCCCGCCTCACCGGCTCCGCCGGGGCCATAGGGTTCGCCGTGCCGTTCTCTGCCGCATTACGCCGCTGCTGACCGGCGTGCTGTGGCTCGCGCTGGCCCCCTGGGGCGCTGGGCAGGAAAACCTGCGCCATAGCTGGGAGCGCCAGTTTTATGGTCGCTGGGAGCGGGCGCCGGCGCTGCTGTATAACAGCTCCGTTTTCTTCGCCAAACTCACCTTCGGTGACCTGGACGGCGACGGCGATCCGGATATGCTGCTGGGCAAGCTGGACGGCCGCATCGACCGTTTCCGCAACGACGGACGCACGGGCCGGCCTCTCTGGCGGCTGGTGGAGGAAAACATTACCGCCTTGCGCCCTGCGCAAGGTGGCCAAGGGGAGGCGCGTCGCGTCGTCATCGACACCGGCGGCCATGCCGCCCCGGTGCTGGTGGACATCGACCGGGATGGGGACATGGATCTGTTCGTGGGCACCGGCGATGGGCGGCTGTTGTTCTTCCGCAACGTGGGCAACCCCGTCCTCCCCGCCTTCGCCGCGATCGGCGAGAGCTTCGTCTCCGGTGGGTTCGGTTCCGACCTGACGCCGTTTTTCGCCGATGTGGACCGCAACCGGTCCCCGGACCTGTTCGTCGGAAATCAGCGCGGGGAGGTGTTCTTGATGGTCAACCAGGGAACGCCGAAGCGGGCGGCCTACTGCCTGCGCTTTCCGCCGCGCGATGCCCTGCCAGATGAAGAGCCCCCCTGCCGCCCGATTCCGCGGCGCATCTCCTCCATCGCCCCGGAAAGCAACGCCGTGCCGGCGCTGGTGGACTGGGACGGGGATGCGGACCTCGACCTGTTCGTCGGCAAGAGCGACGGCACCATCGCCTATTATGAGAACCAAGGCACCGCCTTTCTGCCCGATTGGCGCCTCGTGCAGGATCGTTTCCTGGCTATCGACGATGGGGGTTTTGCGGCGCCGGCGTTTCTGGAAGTCAACGACGACGCCATGCCGGATATGCTCGTCGGCGGCAGCACCAATAATGTCGCTCTGTATACCAGCAAAGACACCGGCTCCGTGCTCGACGTGTGGAAGGTCACCGGCAACGTCCTCAACATCCGCCGGCTGGCGCTGGGTCTGCGCCAGGTGGCACTGTCCTCCGGCGATCTGGATGGCGACGGCGATCGCGACCTCGTCGTGGGCGACCGCAGCGGGCGGTTGCTCTGGCTGGACAACATCGGCGGCCCCGAGGCGCCCGCCTGGAGCGTCAGGCGGGAGGACCTGCTCGGCGGTGTGGTGCGGGAAAACACCGCCCCCTGGCTCGCCGACATCGACGGGGACAATGATCTGGACCTGCTGGTGGGCGGACGCGACGGCCAGATCTGGCTCCTCCGCAATACCGGCGGGCCGCGGGATGCGGAATTCAGGTTGGAATCGACCAACTTCGCGGGCATCGACGTGGGCAACGACAGCGTTCCGGCCATGGTGGATATCGACGGGGACGGCGACCTGGACTTGTTCGTGGGCAATCGGCGCGGCCTGGTCATCTACTATCGCAATGAGGGCAGCGCCACGGAGCCCGACTTCCGCCTGGCATCGACCCGCTTCGGGGATCTGACCGTGGCGTTGAGCGCGGCGCCGGCCTTCTTCGATTGGAACGGCGACAAGCGGCCGGATCTGGTGGTGGGATCGCGCAACGGTCGCTTGAAACTGGATGTCAATGACAACGACCCGGAGGATCCGGAACTGAAAAATTGGACCCTCACGGGCGACCCGTGGGGAGCGTTTGCGACGGCCGGCAACAGCGCGCCGCACTTCGCCGACCTGAACAACGATGGCCAACAGGATTTGTTGATCGGCGACATGGAGGGCAACGTACAGCTGTGGTGGAATCGCGGAGCCAGCCAGCCACCCAAGCCGGAGGCGCCAGAACAGGTCGCAGCGGTACCAGGCGCCGCAGGAGCAGGCGCGGCCGTGCCGGGCACCATACCGCAGCCGCAGGCCGCTCTCGAAGGCGCGCCAGCCGTTGCGGGGATGCTTCCGCAATCGATCACGTCGCAGAGCGGCCTGGTTCGCCTCACCGGGATCTCGACCCAGGAGGCGGTAGCCCCCTCTCCGACGGAGATTCTGCTGTCCGAGCCCCAGCAATTGGGGCCGTTGCCGCCCGTGTACACGCTGGCCAGCGAGGCGTTTGGCAAGCTGGAGTTCGACGGGCGGGTGACACCGACGTTCGGCGACGTTGACGGCGACGGCGACCTGGATCTGGTGGTGGGCACGGGCAAGGGGCTATTGTTCTACTACCGCAACGACGGCAGCCCGGAGGAGGCGGCCTGGACGAAGGTGACGGAACGCCTGGCCGACTTCCAGGCCGGCCGCAATCCCTCCCCGCTGCTGCACGACCTGGACGGAGACCAGCGGCTGGACCTGCTCGTGGGTACGGAAGACGGTCAGGTGCTGTTTTACAAGGGTGGTGAAGCAGGAGAAGAGCCGGTGTTCACGCTGGTGGAAGAGGCGCTGGCCGGCATCAACGTTGGCCGCAACGCCGCTCCCGCCGTTGCCTTGGTCGATGCGGATCCGCACACCGATCTGCTTGTCGGCAACTTCACAGGCCACCTGTTCGCCTTCCTCCGCAAGGGCGGGGCGCAATCTTTGAATTTCAAGCTGATAGACCGCCGTTACGGAGGTGTGGACGTCGGTGTGGCATCGGCGCCGTTCGTCGGGGACATCAACCGCGACGAGAAGCCCGACCTGCTGATCGGCTCGGATCAGGGCCGCGTGAGCGTATTCTCCAGGGTGCCGGTGGACGCAAAGAATGCCTGGGGCTGGGTGCCTGGATCGGATTCATTGCATTCATTGCAGAACTTGAAGCTGCCGTTCGGCACCAGCCCGCGCCTGGCGGACATCGATAACGACGGCGACCTGGATCTGCTGATGGGCACGGAAAAGGGCACCATCTATTTTTACCGCAACGATGCCCTCAACGGGGAAGCGGCAACCACTCAGTGAGGTGGGACTTACAACTAAGACCACCTTATTACCTAGGACCCACCACGAGTCATTACGGATAGTTGCGTGGAGAAACCGCGGATTAAGGCAGATGAGCGCGGATCCGGAAACTTGATACAATTCTTATCCGTGTTTAACCGTGCGTTTATCCGTGTCCAACCGCGGTTGGTTCCTACAGAGTAGTACAGGGGAGCATGAAATAAGATGAGACAGGGACGACTCATAGCCGCGCTTTTGATTGCGGCCGCCGGGTGGTTGGCCCCCGCCGCGGTGCAGGCTGCGCAAGAACTGAACGTCATGCGCATGGTATTGGACAAGACCGCCATCGACCCGGGCGCGCGGCAATTGCTGCAGATTACGCTCGGCAATACGGGCAAGCGCCCGGTGCGGGCCGGATTGCGGGTGGAAATCCGCGATGCGCGCGACCGCCGGGTCGGCGCCGCCCTGACCCGCAAGGTGGAAGTTCCCGGCAAGGACCAGCGGCGATACTTCTTCCGGTTCAGGGCGCCTCGGTCCGCGGGCAACTACACGATGAAGTTCGAGGCGTATACTCCCGATTTCAAGAAAAAGCTCATCCCCGGCGGGCCGGTCTTCTTCTCCCCGTTCGTTGTGGGCGGTGCCCGCCCCCCTGCCCGCAGGCCCGCGGCGACAGGGCAGGCACGGCTCACCGTGCCCAGCTTTCAGCCCCCACGCGGTCTGGTATTCGAGCGGCCGGACCTGGTGTGGGAAAATCTGTCGGTCTCCCCGGCGGGCCTGCTGGTCGGTGAAACGCTGAGAATTCGCGTCGATCTCCGCAACGTGGGTGGAGACATCGCGCGCGATGTGGCGGTGCGGGTGGATTACTTCAACACGCGCACGCCCACCCGCACCGCCGTCATCTCGGAGGATGAGGTGCAGGTGCTTGCCCCGGGCGAAAGGCTGGAGATGGAGTTCGAGACGATTCTCCCGGACGACGCCCTGCTCGGCGAATACCAAGTGGCGTTGGAGGCGGACGTGGGCGACAAGGTGGAGGAAAGCGACGAGGCCAACAACCGCCTCACCACCGCCGCCATCCGCCTCAGCCAGATCAAGCTCGTTTTTCCCGAGCCCGGATTCGCCTTCGAGGAAGCCGGCTTGTTCCTGTTCCGCTGGGACAGCTTGCGCTTCGACGAGTTCAAGGTGCAGGTGGGCGCGAATCCCCGCTTTACGGACCGGGAAAGTTTCTTCGACATCCCCCAGGGCGACAAATGGACCAAGGACAAGGAGGTCGTCCCCCTGGAAGGCGAGCTGCCCGGCATGGCGCAAGGCCTGATCGAACGCAGCGGCTCCGAAAGCCTCTATTGGCGGGTGATGGGCCGTGACAGCGGCAGCGGTCGCACGGGATTCTCCCAGGTTTCTCCCTTTGTCATCGCGCTGGCACC
>JACZVE010000426.1 GCA_022572825.1 SAR324 cluster bacterium | reverse complement strand
ATGGGGAAAATGCTCATGACCGGTGTGTGCCGTGCGCGGGAGCGCGGCGAAACGCAAGGCTTCATGAAGGTGCGGGTGGACGCCGAAACCAAGAAAATTCTGGGCGCGGCGATTCTCGGGATCGGAGGCGACGAGGTCGTCCATTCGGTGCTGGAGGTGATGTACGCCGACGCGCCCTACACCGTCATCCAGCGTGCCGTACACATCCACCCGACGGTGACGGAGCTGATTCCCACCCTGCTGGCGGACCTGAAGCCGCTGAATTAGACGCCAAGTGATCGTGTGCTTTCCGCGGGCCGGCGGCTGAATCGCTGGCGCGTTTCTCCGTTGGGGGTGGTGCGTTGCGCACCGGTACGGCGTCTGTGTATTGCGGAATGAGCATAAAGGCGTACGCGCAATCCAGATTCCGTGGAGACTCTCCTGCGGTATTTTACGTTAATAAATCAAATGCAGATCCGTGTCGGAAGCGGGGTGGCTGCGGGGCTTGCATTGGAATCGGCGCACCAATGGCAAGCCGGAACCGCACGGCCGATGAGAGTGCGGCCCCGCACGACACGCCGAGCGCTGCCGACAGCCTGTCGGCAAACCGGGGCAGCCGGTACGGCAGGCCTGCCACGACTGCGCTTTTCGGTGAATCATGCTAAAAATGCGAGAGTGCCGTGCGAAATAAATCCCCCAGTGAAATTCCGGTCAGAGTTTACCGACACGAGGACGAGATTGAATGCTGGAAGAATGAGTATTTGGGAGTCAAGCAGCTGATCTCGCAGGAAATGGGGGCTGAAGCGGGTTTGGAAGGCACCCATTGCAAAATGCAGCCGTCCTACGTCGATCGGCGGGCAGAGCCTCATTATAGCTTAATGCCCGAATTAAAAATATATGCTCATATGGGCCCGCGCGCCTTTCCGATCGTGAATATTTCGATCGGGGGCCTGTCCTTCTACTCGGATTTGTTGTTCGAGCCGGGGAGCAAGCTGTTGATGAGCGCGTTGGGAATGATCGCGCTGGATGTGGAAGTGCTCAGTTGCGATATGGAGGAGACGGATTCCAACCTGATGGAGTATAAATACCGGGTACGGGCAAAATTCGGCCCCCACGTCAACGGTTATCAGGTCTACGTGCTGGCTCGGGAGATGCACCTGCAGGAAACCAAGGATCAGAACGCCAGGAAACCGATGGATGCCGGATCAGTGAACGCAGAGCCCAAGGAATAGTCCCCTGCCCCGCCCTGCCGCGGCCCGCCAGATCCAAATCCGGTATCATTTAATGCTTCGGCCACGACCAGCCATGCAGCGTCGCCTGCGCACCGGCCGTGCAGTATCCGTTGTCGGCTTGGTCAGTCCGAGGCCGACGGGCCCGGGCGATTGTGCGCGCCAGCGACGTATTGTGGGAGGAAACAGGGGTGACCGATCGACTTTATCAGCAGGACAGCTACCTGAAGACCTTTCAGTCTCCAGTAGTCACCGCGACCGAAGAGGGCGTGGTGCTGGCCCGCACGACCTTTTTTCCGGTCGGAGGAGGTGTCCAGGGCGATCAGGGCAGCCTGACGACGGCCGATGGTGAAAGCTATCGGGTGGTGGAGACGGTGGATCAGGATGGGGAAGTGCTCCATCGCATGGACCGGCCAGGCCTTTCCGCGGGTAGCGAAGTCACGGGGTCGCTCGACTGGGAGCGCCGCTATGCGCTCATGCGCTTTCACACCGCCACGCACGTGCTGTGCGGCGTGATGTTCAATGACTATGGCGTCAAGGTCACCGGCAACCAGTTGACGCCCGAAAAGGGGCGCGTCGATTTTTCCTTCGAGGCGTTCGACCGCGCGTTGCTGGAGGAGGGCTTTCAGCGCGCCAACGCTATCGTTGCGCGGAAACTTTCCGTGAATATTTCCTATCTGCCTGCCCGCGAGGCGATGCAACGGCCCGAACTGTTCAAGCTGGAGACAGGGTTTCGCCACCATCTGGAAACGCTGCGCCTGGTGGAGATCGAAGGATTCGATCTGCAGGCCGATGGAGGCTGCCACGTATCCCATCTCGAAGAGATCGGTCGGCTCGTGCTGACCAAATCCGAGAACAAAGGCAAGTCCAACCGCCGGGTCTACTTCGTCCTGGAAGACTAGCCGCGCTTTTGCCAATTGCACGCCGGGGGGGAAGGGCATCGGGGCGGGAGACGGGCATCGTGCCGCGTCTAGCCGCCCTCCCTGCGCACGAAGGCCAGGGCCAGCAGCGCCCAGGCAACGATCCATGACAGTCCGCCCAAAGGCGTCAGCCAGCGCAGCACCCGCAAGTCGGAGAGGGACAGGCCGTACAGGCTGCCCGAGAACAGAAAGATCCCCAGTACGAACAGGGCGCCTGCCCAACGCAGCCTGCTCCCCTTCTGCGGAAACACCTCCATCAGCACCCCGCAACCCAGCAGCGCCAGGGCGTGAAACAACTGGTAGCGCACGGCGTTCTCGAAGACGGGCATCACCAGCAGGGGCAGCACGGC
>JACZVE010000082.1 GCA_022572825.1 SAR324 cluster bacterium | reverse complement strand
GGCAGGAAGCACGGCGTTGACGACCGCCGCCTGCAGGCGGATGCAGACCCGACCCGGGCACGCGTTGCTCCCTCTGGTGTTGTGACTCAGAAATTCATTCAATCATTCATCGTGGCGACTGTCAGGCAAGCAAAATTTCTCTATGGCGCTGATATTTCCCGGTAAAACCTCACCCCCCGGCCCCCTCTCCACTTATCGGCAGGTACAAACATGCTGCGCGGCGCGTCCGACTGAAGCCGATAAGTGGTGAGGCGGGGTGAGGTTTTAGCGAGACCCGCAAAACCGTTCGCATCGCTTCATATGTTGCATGAACTTCTGAGTCATGGCACCAGCATCGGGACCAAGCGTATGGTGAATTCCCTCTCAGCATCCGTGTTCATCTGCGTTTATCTGCGGTTGCATTGAATAGGAGGCGGGCATGCTGGAAGTAGAGCGCATTTCGGTGTTCTACGGCGACATCCAGGTGATCTTCGATCTGAGCCTGCGGGTGGAGGCCGGGGAGATCGTGACCCTGATCGGCTCCAACGGCGCGGGCAAAACCACCACCGTGAACGCGATCTGCGGCATTCTGCGGCCGCGCTCCGGAGACATCCGCTATCAGGGCAGCTCCCTGCTCACTGTGCCCCCCTACGCCCTGGTGGGGCTGGGGCTGGTGCAGGTGCCGGAGGGTCGCATGCTCTACCCGCAGCTTACCGTGCGGGAAAATCTGAAGATGGGGGCCTACGCGCGGGCGAGCCGCAAGGCGCTGCACCACAAGATGGCGCGCGTGTTCGAGCTGTTCCCACAGCTGGCCGAGCGGCAGGGGCAGCTTGTCAACACCATGTCCGGTGGTGAGCAGCAGATGCTGGCCATCGGCCGGGGCCTGATGTCGGCGCCCAAGCTGCTGGTGCTGGACGAGCCGTCCATCGGGCTGGCGCCGATGCTGGTGGCGGAAACGTTCCGCGTCATCGAGGAGATCAACCGCGGCGGCGTCTCCATCCTGCTCATCGAGCAAAACGCCGCCAGGGCGCTGGAGATCTCCCAACGCGCCTATGTGCTCGAGCACGGTCAGCTGGCCCACCAGGGCGAGGCGAAGCGCCTGCTCAACGACGAGAACATCAAGTCGGCCTATCTGGGGATATGAGCGCAGCCCGGCTTGCATCGTGCCCACCGGTCGCGCCAACCTGCTTCGCCGGCCCCCCCCGACACCCTGCCGGGAGTGAACCATGACCGCACACGGCACCGCCGCACACCAGCGCCGGGCCTTCTACCGGCGCATCGATCCGCTGCACCTGGCGCCGCTGTGGGAGGCGTTCGACGAATTGATCACGCCGGAGCCCCGCAGCCCTTGCCTGCCGCATCTTTGGGCCTACGGGCAGGTACGGCCCTACCTGATGGAGTGCGGCGCGCTGATCAGCGCCGAGGAAGCCGAGCGTCGCGTGCTGATCCTGGAAAATCCCGCGCTGCGCGGGCAGGCCTGCGTTACGCACACCCTGTTCGCCGGCCTGCAGTTGGTGTTGCCGGGAGAGACCGCTCCCTGTCACCGTCATGCGCAATCGGCGCTGCGTCTCATTCTGGAGGGCAGCGGGGCCTATACCTCCGTCAACGGGGAGCGGGTGTACATGGAGCGGGGGGACTTCATCGTCACCGGCGCCTGGAGCTGGCACGACCACCGCAACGACACCCGCGATCCCGTCATCTGGCTGGACGGGCTGGACATTCCCCTGGTCAAGTTCCTGGACGCCAGCTTCATCGAGCGCCATCCCGGCCCGGAGCCGCCGCGAGGGCGCCCGGCGGGCGATAACGTGGCCCGCTTCGGCAGCAACATGCTGCCCGTGGGCGAGGGTGCTGCCGGGGCTGCTTCGGCCCGCACCCTGCTGTTCAGCTATCCCTACGCCCGCAGCCGCGAGGCACTCGAGCAGATGCGGCGCACGGAACAGTGGCACCCGCACCACGGCCTGAAGATGGCCTTCATCAATCCCGCCGACGGCGGGCCGGCCATGGCCACTATCTCCACCTTCCTCCAACTGCTGCCCAAGGGCTTCGAGACAGCACCCTACCGCTCCACCGACGGCGCGGTGTACGCCGTGATCGAAGGCGCGGGCGAGACGGTGCTGGGCGACACCGGGGAGGGCGAGCGCGTGCTGGCATGGCAGGCCAACGACGTGTTCGTCGTGCCCTCCTGGCATCGCCACCGCCATCGCGCCGGCGAGGACAGCGTGCTGTTCAGCTTCTCGGACCGTACCGTGCAGGAAAAGCTCGGCCTGTGGCGCGAGCAGGCGGAGTGAAGGGGGCAGTCACACGGTGCAGGCAATTGGGGGTCCGCTCACGCGCGACCCGGCTGGGCTGCCGCGGGGTTATGCCCGAAACAATGCGATTCCGCTTGCCTCATGGCAAGGTCCCGTGCCAGAAAAATTGGCAGGGGATGATATTCTCAGCAAGACATCGGCGGTATTGCCCCGATGCGGGCGAAGAGGGGGTCGTCGACCCGGCTGTCAGGCTGCTCGCCAGCCTCTGGCCGCCATTGCTGAGCCTGCACCCGTCTCCCATGCTCCATGCAACCCGAATGCGGCCAATCAAAGGAGCAGCGTAATGAAAACCGGACTGATCGAGACCCGGAGCACCAATCCCACCGGCGTCGGGCCGCTTTATCCCTTCGTGGGTTGGGAGGTGGTAATGTTCGTGGTGTGCCTGATTGCCTGGCTGGGCTGGCACGTGGTGCAGTTGCGGGCGGAGGCCGAAGACCTGAGCGAGGGCGCAGAGAAGCTGAAGCGGTCCTCATAGCCTGATCGGCGGCCACGGGAGCGGCGGCTTGATCCAATCGCAGATGGACGCGGATTAACACGGATAAGAGCAATATCAGGTTCCCATATCGGCGCTCATATGCGTTAATCTGCGGTTGCTTCACGTAGCTATCCGTAATGATTCGTGGTGGGTCACCTGTAACAGACCCGTACTCGGAGGATGCAGCGATGTGTGGCGTGTGTGGGATTCTGTACAAGAACCGCGGCGATGGGGCGCGGGCTCCCATTGGCGCCGATTTGACGAGCATGTTGGCGTCCATGGTGCACCGCGGGGCCGATTCCACCGGCGTTACCGTCGCCGGCCAGTCCCGCCAATCGGACCTGATCGTGCGCGTGTGGGCGGAAGACGATGCGGACGGCCAGCAGGCGTTGGGCAAGGTGGAGGCAAATCTGGAGGCAAACGGGGCGCGGGTGAAGGCCCGTAGCCGGGTGGGCGATTATCTGCGCGTGAGCGTCGATTACCAGGGCGATGTGCAAAAACTGGCGGACGCTCTGGTGGATATGGACGGGCTGGTGATACACAGCATCGGCGAGTGTTCCGAAGTCATCAAGGACGTGGGCACCGCCGGCGACCTGGACACACGGCACAACCTGGGCCGGCTGCGGGGCACCCATGGGATCGGCCACGTCCGCCTGGCCACGGAAAGCCGGGTGGACATCAGTCACTCCCACCCCTTTTGGGCCTACCCGTACTCCGACGTGACCGTGGTGCACAATGGGCAGCTCACCAACTACCACAAGCTCAAGCGCAAGTACGAGGACATGGGCTATCGCTTCCAGACCGAGAACGACTCCGAGTTGATAGCCGTGTTCCTGGCCGATAAGCTGGCCCTGGGCGCCACGCTGAGCGAAGCCCTGCACGATGCGCTGGGGACCCTGGATGGAACCTTTACCTTCCTGGTCTCCACTCGCGATGGGCTGGGCTACGCCAAGGACCAGTGGTCCGCCAAGCCCCTGGTGACCATGGAAACCGACGACGTCATCGCCATGGCCTCCGAAGAGGTGGCCCTGCGCAGCGTGTTCCGGGAGGAGATCGAACGGGTGGAACCCCAGGAGAATGAGGTCATGACGTGGTCGATCTAGACGCCGGCACTCTGACCACTCGCGAACTGAATCTCAAGATCAAGGCGCTGGCGGCCAATGGCGCCGAGGAGATCCGGGTGCTCAATCCCCAGGCCCGACACAACCTGGCCGTCAGCGTACTCGCCCCCTGCGACATCACCTTCGAAGGCAGCGTCGGCTATTTCTGCGCCAGTCTGATGGATGGACCCCGCGTCACCATCCGGGGAAACGCGGGCTGGGCGCTGGGCGACAATCTGATGGGCGGGACGATCGTGGCGACGGGCAGCGTGGGCGCCGCGGTGGGGAGCACCATGCGCGGCGGCGAGATCTTCGTGGGCGGCAATGCCGGCGCGAGGGCAGGTATATCGATGAAAGGCGGGACGCTCATCGTCGCGGGCAGCGTCGGATTCATGTCGGGCTTCATGATGCAGAAGGGAAGGATTATTGTCTGTGGCGACGTAGGTGACGGTCTGGGAGATTCCATGTATGAGGGGACTATCTACGCGGCTGCAAATATCGAATCGTTGGGTAACGACGCCATTTTCGACCGCATCAGCGAGGAAGAGCTGATCTCCATCTGGGAGACCCTGGAAGGTTACGGCATCAAGGAACAGTACCAATTTCGCAAAATTGTCTCCGCCAAGAAGCTCTACCATTTCGACGCCTTGGAACGGCTGGAAAAAACCGTCATCTAGAATACCCCGCCATGGTGAGGGACAGCAGCCAAATCTGGACGCCATCGGTCATCCAGGACATCCATGCCAAGTCCGATCTGGGCCGCTACCGAGTCCGGGGGTTCAGCACCTTTCAACGGGTCCCCCATTTCGACGATCTGGTCTTCCTGTCCACGGGCCTGACCCGATTTCCCCTGGAGGGGTACAAGGAAAAGTGCGAAACCCGCACCGTCATCGGCAAGCGCTTTGCCAGCGAACCCCTGGTGCTCGACACGCCCATCTACATCAGCGGCATGAGTTACGGCGCCCTCTCCCGCACGGCCAAGACCGCGCTGGCCAGAGGCTCCGCCATGGTGGGGTCGAGCACCTGTACCGGCGACGGGGGGATGCTGCAGGAAGAACGGGAGGGCGCCCGCCGGCTCATCTACCAGATTCTGCCCAGCCGCTACGGCCTCAATCCCCATCATATCCAGCAGGCGGACGCATTGGAGATCGTCGTGGGCCAGGGCGCCAAGCCCGGCACGGGCGGGCTGCTGATGGGGGTGAAGGTGCTGGACGACGTGGCGGACATGCGCGACTTGCCCAAGGCGATCGACCAGCGCAGTCCCACCCGCCACCCCGACTGGCTGGGGCCGGACGATCTGTCGATCAAGATCGAGCAGTTGCGGGAGGCCACCGACTGGCGCATCCCCATTCACGTCAAGCTGCCCGCCTGCCGGGTCAAGGATGACGTGAAACTGGCGGCCAAGGCCGGCGCCGACGCCATCGTCGTCGACGGCATGCAGGCGGGAACGGGCGCATCGGCCGAGGTGCTCCTCGATCACAGCGGCATTCCCACCATTGCCGCCATCGCCCAGGCCCGCGACGCGCTGCGGGAAATCGGGCTATACGGCGAGGTGAGCCTGATCGCCTCCGGCGGCATTCGCAGCGGCGCGGATGCCGCCAAGGCATTGGCCCTGGGCGCCGACGCGGTGGCCATCGGATTGGCGGCCCTGATCGCACTGAACTGTAACAGGGCGGTGGAAGGGGTGGACTTTGAAAAGGAGGTCGGCGTTCCGGCGGGTCAGTGCCACCACTGCCATACCGGCAAGTGTCCGGTGGGGATCACCACGCAGGACCCCGAGCTGGAAAAACGGCTGGATGTTGAAAGCGGCGCCGAACGGGTGGCCAATTTCATCAACTCCATGACCATGGAAATGGCCCTGCTGACCCGCTCTCTGGGCAAGGCGAACGTGCACAGTCTGGAGCCGGAGGACCTGGCCGCCCTGACCATAGAGGCCTCCGCCATGGCGCAGATACCGCTGGCGGGCACCGACAGGGTATTTGGCCGGTAGGGCGGGCCTTCATTTCACGTTTCGCGCCCCTCGCAAGCGATGGCGCAGCGCGGGGGTGGGATTGAATACAAAGCTATAACGTTGGGTTGACAATTGGTCCAGGTTCCCATTGCTGACCAAAGGGAACAGGCAGCGAGCTTGATTACCAGGGGTCTGAATGCTGCGTCATGTGCCGAGGTCAACACCGAGGCGGCATGCATGAAATCACCCGCTTCACGTATATCTGTATCATCTGCGAAATCTGCGGATTTGATTTTTGCAGAGGTGTCAACTCACTACGGCATAGCAGGGAGTGACCGATCATGGCGTCGAGAGAGGAAGTCCGCCGGCAGATGTCCGAGGATGGCATCGAGTACCTCCTCGTGCAATTCGTGGATATGCACGGCGCGGCCAAGGTGAAAATGGTGCCGACGGCCCATTTCGACGACGTGATCGATGAAGGGGCGGGATTCGCCGGCGCGGCCGTATGGGGGCTCGGGCAGGGGCCGCATGCGCACGATATGCTGGCGCGGATCGACCTGGACTCCTACACTCCCCTGCCCTGGCGCAAGGGGACGGCGCGGTTTGCCAGCGATCTGTACGTGGACGGCGAGCCCCACATGAGTTGCTCCCGCCTGAACCTGAAGCGGGTGGCCGCCAGCCTGGAGCAGCAAGGCTACCGTTTCTACGTCGGCATCGAGCCGGAGCACTTTCTGGTGACACGCCAGGACGACGGCACCCTGGCGGTATGGGACCCTGCTCGCGTCGATACGTTGAGAAAGGCCTGTTACGATTTCAAGGGCATTTCCAGCGTGATGGACTATCTGAAGGACATGATGGACGGCCTCAATAGTCTCGGCTGGGACGCCTACCAGTCGGACCATGAGGACGCCAACGGCCAGTACGAGATCAACTTCCATTATGCCGACGCCCTCATCACCGCGGACCGCTATACGTTTTTCAAGATGATGAGCAGCCAACTGGCGCAAAAGTACGGCGCCATCGCCACCCATATGCCCAAGCCTTTCACCGATCGCACCGGCAGCGCCGCCCATATACACTTCCACCTGGCCGACGCGAAGACGGGAGACAATGTGTTCCTCGATGAGGGCGACAAGCGGGGCCTGGGGTTATCGGAATTGGCCAGCCATTTCATCGGCGGTGTGTTCGACCACGCGCCCGCGCTGTGTGCGGTCACCTCGCCCACCGTGAATTGCTACAAACGCCTTCAGGTGGGCGCCGATCTGTATGGTCCCCGCTCGGGATACACCTGGACGCCGGCGTTCATCTCCTACGGCGACAACAACCGAACCCAGATGATTCGCACCGCCGGGCCGGGCCATTTCGAGGACCGTACCGTCTCTGCCGGGTGCAATCCTTATTTGGCCTTGGCGGCGTATATCTCCGCCGGCATGGACGGCGTTCGCCGCAAGCTGGATCCTGGCGAGCCCAATCTGGGCAACCTCTACGAGGTGGGCTTGGAGGAAATTCAGCGGCGAGGCATCCGCCTCCTGCCGCAATCCCTTAGCGAGGCTCTGGACGCGCTGGAAAAGGACGAGGTCATCCTGGACTCGCTGGGTGCCATCAGCGGGGAGTTCGTGGCCCTCAAGCGCGCGGAGTGGAAGGAGTACCACCGGCAAGTGAGCCCGTGGGAAATCGAGCGCTATCTGACCCTGTTCTAGTACTACGTTTTTAGATTGAACCGCCCATGGACACGGATAAGCGCAGATAAGAATAACATCAACTACTTACATCGGCGTCGATCTGCGTTCATCCGCGGTTGCATCCTAAGTTAGCGCCAATGGAGGTTTAGCGTGGCTTTCCTGATCCGGTGCCCCAATTGCGGCGAACGAAGCGTTTACGACTTTCGCTTCGGTGGCGAACTGTTGCGAAGGCCCGGCCCCGGGGCATCCGCCCAAGAATGGGACGGTTACTTTTACTTTCGCAAGAACGAGGCGGGACGGCAGCGGGAGTGGTGGTACCACAAGTTGGGCTGCCGCAAGTGGTTCGTCGCGGTGCGCGATACCCACACCAACGCCGTCGAACAAACCTTCTGGCCCGAAGAACCGGCGGGATAACCATTCGGGATGAATTAGGGTGATCCAGCCCGTGAAGGACTACCGACTGCCCGCCCACGCCGATCTGTTCCCTGATCGCTCCCAGATAGCCTTTACCTTCGAGGGCAAGCGCCTCGCGGCCTACCCGGGGGAGACCGTGGCCTCCGCCCTGTACGCCGCGGGGGTGCGCGTTTTCAGCCGCAGCTTCAAGTACCATCGCCCGCGGGGGCTGCTCTGCGTTGCGGGGAAGTGCCCCAACTGCCTGATGAACGTGGACAAGGTGCCCAACGTGCGCTCCTGCACGGAGCCGGTGCGCGAGGGGATGATCGTCCAGCGCCAGAATGCCTGGCCCTCCGCCGATCACGATGTTCTCGCCGTGTTCGACAGACTGGACCGCTTTCTTCCGGTGGGCTTTTATTACAAGACCCTCATCCATCCCCGCTTCCTGTGGCACCTGGCCGAGCCCATTATCCGGCGTATCGCCGGGCTGGGAAAGGTGGACGTCCACGACGTCTCCGAGCGGCACTACGATCATCATTACCAGCATACGGAGCTGGCGGTCGTGGGCGGCGGACCCGCGGGGATGACGGCTGCCCTGGAAGCCGCGCGTCACGGCACGCGCGTGACGCTGATAGACGACCAGCCATCCCTGGGAGGACACCTGCGCTGGCAGGCGCGGGTCTACGAGGACATACCCGAGTACGCCGGGCTCACCGGCAGCGAGATTGCCGCCCGGCTTGCCGAGGCGGTCAGGGCGAGTCCGCATATTCACCTGCTGTCCGGCGCGACCGCCTTCGGGCTGTACGAGGGCAACCTGCTGGGGGTGCTGCAGGGCCGCCGGATGATCAAACTCCGCGCCGGACGGATCGTCGTCGCCACCGGGTGTCACGAGGCTCCTCTCGTGTTTCGCAACAACGACCTGCCCGGGGTATGGCTGGGCAGCGGCGTGCTGCGGCTGATGCACCTGTATGGCCTGAGGCCGGGCAATCGCGCCCTGGTGGTGACCTGCAACGATTCCGGCTACCGCCTGGCCAGCGATCTCATCGGAGCCGGGGTCGAGGTGACGGCCCTCGCCGATGCCCGCGCCGCAGTGCCCGAGCACCTGGAGGCGGCGGGCGCGTTGCGGGCCAGGGGGGTGGCCCTGTTCGCTTCCTGCACCATTGCCGAGGCCCACGGCCGGCGCCACGTCTCGGGCGCCACGCTCGGCCGGCTCGGCGAGGGCGGCTGGTCGGGCGAGCAGTGGCGCAGAGCCTGCGACCTGATCTGCCTCGCGATGGGATTCCAGCCCGCCAACGCGCTGATGAACAAGGCGGGCTGCCGGATCGCCCACGACGATGCACTGGGCGAGGCCGTTCCCGTCGAATTCACCCCCACGGTGGCGGCTGCCGGCGAAGTCACCGGTATTCACGACCTGCGGGCGGCATTGCTGCAAGGGAAGATCGCCGGGATGGAGACCGCCCGAGCAGTGCGGGGCGGGGGCGACGATGGCCTCGCCCAGCCCTTGCGGGAAGCCCGGCGGGAGCAGGAGGAGACCGAACGACGCTACCGGGCGGATTGGGACGGCAGGCCCGTCCTGCAGGTCCCTCGAACGGGCAAGAAACGCTTCGTTTGCTACTGCGAGGACGTGACGGAGCAGGACCTCATCGACGCCATGGAGGAGGGATTCGAGCATCTCGAGTTGCTGAAGCGATACAGCACCGTTTCCATGGGGCCCTGCCAGGGGAAGATGTGCCTGGCGGCCGCCATCGGTATTTGCGCGCGGGAAGCGGGACGGAGCATCCAGGAAACCGGCACCA
>JACZVE010000081.1 GCA_022572825.1 SAR324 cluster bacterium | reverse complement strand
CACCGCGCAGGCAGAGCTGTGGGGTTTCGTCCAGCACTTCCGCCAGCAACGGGCCGCTTTTCGCCGCGCGCACCACCGTGCCCAGCGGCACCTCGATGGTGAGCGGCTCGCCGTTTCTGCCATGCCTGTCCTTGCCCCTGCCCGCGCTGCCATCGCCGGCTCGGTAGTGCTGCCGGTAGCGAAAATCGAGCAGCGTGCTCTTGCCCGGCGAGCCGCGGAAGTACACGTCGCCGCCGTTGCCGCCGTCGCCGCCGTCCGGCCCGCCGAGGGGTACGAACTTTTCCCTGCGAAACGACACGCAGCCGTCGCCCCCCTTGCCCGAGCGGATGTGAATCTTGGCGTAATCGACGAAGTGCATATGGAAAGCGCTGCCCAAGGGCGGGGGTGGGGTTGAGCTAAAGCCGCTCCAGGCCGGCCCGCTCCACGGATTGGACGCCGAAGGGCAGCTTCAGGGAGGCGAGGCCCTCTAGCTCGTTGACGCCGCCCAGCCGGCCCGAACGCTCCAGGCACTGGTCGGCGGCCTGCTCGCGCCCCGTGGCGCGGTAGAGCATGCCCAGGTTGTGCCAGGCATTGGCCGACTCCCGGTTCACCGCCAGGCAACGAACGAACGCCCCCCGCGCCTGGGCTGTCCGACCGTTTTGAAAATGCAGCAGGCCGATCCAGTTCCAGGCCTTGGCGAAGCGCCGCTTCAGGGTCAGCACGCGCGAAAAGTTGGCCTCGGCCTGGGAAAACCTGCCCTGCTCGGCCTGACAGACGCCCATGTTGTACCATACGATGGGTTCCTGTGTGTTGAGCTGGGCCGACCGGCCAAAGGCGGCTTCCGCCTCGTCCAGTTTGCCCAGGGCATAGTAGAGGCCACCCATGCGAAACCAGGTGCGGTAGCGAGGGATATCCTCACTCCGTGCCCTATTCAGCGCGTCGACGGCGGCCTCGGGCCGGCCTTCGTGCAGGTGCGACTCTCCGTTGGCAATCCACTGCTCGGCTTGCGACTCGACGGGATCGTCTTCTTCGGGCTCCAGCGCCAGTTCCGGTGAGGGTCGCGCGACGTCCAGGTATGGCTGCTCCGGCTCCTGCGCGAAAGGCCGCGGAAGCACTTCCAGGCGGGCCCGGCAACGCGCCGCCTCATCGGGCTGATCGGCGCGCTCGTACAGCTCGGACAGGCGCTCCCAGTTGCCGGCGCTCACCTGACCCAGTTCCAGCATCCGCTCCAGGCTGGCCAGCAACCCGGCCCGGCGCCCCGCCTTGTGATAGACCTCGTCGTATTCGATCCAAAGCCCCGGCAGATACTGCGCCAGCTCTTCCAGGTGATCCAGGCAGGCGGCCGCCAGCCCATACTGCTGGCGCTCGTGAAAGTGCCGGGTCAGCGGCATCCACACATGGCGGTCGTTGCGGTTCATGTCCCCCACCCGCTCGAAGCGCTCGAAGGCCGACTCCCAGTGCCCTTGCGCCATGGCGACCTCCCCGCAATACTCCCACAGTTCGGGCACCTCCGGCCGATGCTCCAGCACCCTGAGAAAGCAGCGCTCCGCCTCCTCGCGGTGGTCGCGGTGCATCAGGCGCTGTCCCAGGTGTATCCACAAGTCCAGCACTTCGGGCGCCGTGGAGCGCACCTGCTCCATGTGTCCGAAGGCCTCCGACAGGCTGTCCTGCTTGAGCAGCAAGCGCGCGGCGGCAACGTGCGTTTCCCCGTCGTCCGGATCGAGCAGCAGCAGCTTGCGCAGCGCCTCCATCGCCTGCGGATAATTGCGGAGGTACTCGTTGACCAGCGCCAGCTCCCGCAGCAGTGAGTGATCGTCCGGGCGGACAAGGGTGAGCACCTGGAGCACCGCATTCATGCGGGCGTGGTTGGGATGCTGTTGGTACCAGCGGCGCAGCAGCGTCCAGGCCTCCTGATCGTCGCGGTCGATTTCCACTGCGCGCCACAGGCACCTTTCCGCCTCGCGATTGCCTCGCTGGAAGTAGAACTCGCCCAGATTGAACCAGATGTCCGCATCGCTCCCGTCCCGATCGACCGCGGCCCGGTAGGCCTCTTCCGCGCCGGACTCGTCTCCTTGCGCAAGGCGCAGATTGCCAAGATTGTTCCACGCCTTGGCGAAATCGTCCTCCAGACTGAGCGCCTTGCGATAGCATTGCTCGGCTTGAGCGAGATCGCCCAGGTGGTAGTGCGTCAGGCCGAGCTCGTTCCAGCCCTCGTGCGTATTCTCGTTGTGTGCAAGGGCCTCCTCGTAGATGGGCCGGGCCTGTTCATAGTCACCGCGGGCCGCGTGGATGCGGCCCATGCGCAGCCGCGCCTGGTGTTCCCGGGGCTCCAGCTCGACGGCCTTGGCATAGCTGGACAGGGCGTCGTCCGGGCGCCCCTGGCGCTCATGGACGGAGCCCAGGTTTGCCCAGGCCTCCGAGTCGACGGCGTCCAGTTCGATGGCCTTGCGGTACGCCTGCTCCGCCTCCCCATAGCGCTCCAGCGCACTGTAAGAGGCGCCCATGTTGTAGTAGGCCTGCTGAAAATCCGGCAACCGTTCGATGGCGAGCCGATAGCTGAGCACTGAATCCTCGAACTCGCCCAGCCGCGCGAATAACAGCCCCGCCTGGTACGGCGGCAGATGATTGTCGGGGTCTTCGGCCTGCTGCCTGAGAATGGCCTGCAGGTCCTCGAGCAGAATATCGTCCGCGAAGGACTTGGGCCGTTGCTGTTGGGCCATCGTCGGCTATCCGCTGGAAGGGCGAAAATCGTTTTCAAATCAAGCATAAAGGCAACAAGATAGCCCGTCAAGGCGGGCGGTCGGCCCGCGTGGAGACGCACGGCCGGGGGTCCAGGAATGCGCGCCTCGCGTGAACTTCCTTGCTGCCGGGCACGGCGCGGGGCAGGCCTGCTGCATGGCTGCGCCGTGTGCATGCGGCCCTTCGGTTGCGGCGGATAAGGCTCGCAGCGGGCGCGCCCAGAGCGCGGCCGCATTGGCATGTGGCTTGCTTAGCTTAAAGGACGATCCAATCCCGAGACAGGGGCCCGCCGGCACGCCGGCATGCCCATTGGAGCACCACATGAATCCACAAGGCATCTATACCCTCGTATCCCACGGCAATACGCTGCATCGCCAGATGGACACCATCGCCAACAATCTGGCCAACGTAAACACCATTGGATACAAGGAGGACCAGCCGGCCTTTCAGCAACTGTTCGCGGCCACCATGGGCGTGGCCAATGAGTCCGACGAGGAGACCTTTGCCCATCACGAGCATCTGGCGCCGTACACGGGCGTGGGCGCATTCTTCGTATCCGTGGCCGACATGGGCAAAAATTTCGCTCCCGGCCGCCTGATCACCACGGGGAACACCCTGGACTTCGCAATCGTCTCCAAGGACGCCTTTTTCAGCATTGCCACCCCACAGGGCGAGCGCTTCACCCGCGCGGGCAATTTTTCGCTGAATCAGGATGGGCAGCTGGTGACGGCCGATGGCTTTCCGGTCAACGGCAAGGAAGGGCCGCTGATCATCAAGGGAACCGATGTCCGGCTGGGCGAGGACGGCTCCATTCTGGTGGACAGCGAGCCCATCGGCGGCCTCAAAATGGTCACCTTCCCCTTTCCCGAGCGGCTGCAGAAGATGGGCGGGGCCATGTTCGCGCCGGACGATGAGGAGAACGCGCCCGTTATCCCCGATGAGGTGCAACTGACGCAGGGGATGGTGGAATCGTCCAACGTGGAGGCCATCAAGGAACTGGTGCGCATGATCGAGGCCAATCGTTCCTACAAATCGATGCAGCAGGCCCTGACGGCATCGGACGACATGAACAAGCAGGCCATCAGCCTGGCCCAGGTCTAACCGGCGGGCGCATGCCCGCGACGGGTCAATCATCTGCCCGGGAGGAAGAACGCGCTATGATGCGATCATTATTTGTTGCGGCGACCGGTATGGGCGCCCAGCAACGCCAGATTGAAACCGTGGCCAACAACCTGGCCAACGTGGCGACCACCGGCTACAAAAAGAGCCGCAACAATTTCCAGGATCTTCTCTATCAGATCGAGCGGGCCGCCGGCACGCCCTCTTCCCAAAATACGACCATTCCCGTGGGCATTCATCGCGGCCATGGCGTCAAGCACGTGTCCACCGAGAAGGTATTCACCCAGGGCGACATGAAAAATACCGGCATCGAGCTGGACATCGCCATCGAGGGGGTGGGTTTCTTCCAGATTCTCCAGCCCAATGGCGCCATCGCCTACAGCCGGGCCGGAAATTACCAAAAGGACCAGCAGGGCCGTATCGTGACGCAGAATGGCTTTACGCTGGAACCGGAGATCATCATACCCGAGGATACGCGGCAGGTGCAGATCGCGCTGGATGGCACGGTTTCGGTGCTGGTGGGGGAAGACCCGCTGCCCACGCCCATCGGCACGATCCTGCTGGCGCGCTTCGTCAACCCGGCGGGGCTCTCGCCGCTGGGTAAGAATCTGTACGCTCCCACCGCCGCTTCCGGCAATCCGGTGGTGGAGAATCCGGGGGTCAACGGCATGGGCACGTTGATCCAGTCGTTTCTGGAGCTGTCCAATGTGAGCGTGGTGGACGAGATGATCAATATGATCATCGCGCAGCGGGCCTACGAGGTGAATTCCAAGGCCATTCAGACCTCGGACGACATGCTGCAAACGGCCAACCAGATCATCCGCTAAGGTTAACCCGTTGAGGCGTACGCCGGGAGTGAACGATGCCCCGAGTCATTAGCGCAACCATTGGCACCCTGCTGGCCTTGGCCGCGTGGCTGCCCGCCTTCGGCCAGGAGCAGCCGCTCGAGCGGATCGAGGTGCGCGTGCTGCCCATGGCCGTCGTTGCCGGTGCGGAGTTCACCTTAGGGGACGTGGCTGAGTTGGACGGCTTCGATGTGGAGGCGATCGCAAAGCTGGCGCAGCTTTCCCTCGGTCGTTCGCCCCTGCCCGGCAGAACCCTCCGCCTCAATGCCTCGTTCATCAAGCCTCGCCTGGCGAAAATCGTCGATGCACAACGCGTTCACTTGTACGTGCCCCCTGGGGCCGAGGTACGCCGGGCTGCCCAGGTCGTCTCCGGGGAGGCGATCGCCGCCAGGGTGCTGGCGCTGGCGGCGGAGCAGGCGGGCACGGGGCCGGAGAATCTGGAGCAGGAACTGGTGGGAAGGGTGCGCGACGCCGTGCTGCCCAAAGGGGAAGTGGCATGGGAGATCGCGCTCATGGGTCGCCACATGGCGCCCGGCGGCAGTCGCACCTATCGTGTGCTGGCCACGGTCAATGGCGAGGAAGCCTGGCGCGCCCTGGTTCGCGTCAAGCAATCGGTTTACGGGCCGTCGGTGATCGCCAAGCGGCCCATCCGCCGTAACCAGATCATCGCGGCGGAGGACGTCACGGCGGTGCGAAGGAAGCTCGTGGGGAGCGAAGATCAAGCCGCTCTGACGGCAACGGCGGACGTGATCGGTCTGCGCGCCAAGCGCCCCATCGGCCGCGACGAGCCGATTCATCCCGGCATGGTCGCCGCCGTTGCGGCCGTTGTGGAAGGCGGCTCGGTGACCATGGTCTATCAGACCGACCGGCTTCGCTTGCGGGCGCCGGGTGTGGCCCTCGCGTCGGGCAGGATAGGCGAGTTCATTCCCGTACGCAACCTGCACTCCGGCAAGGTCGTCTACGGCGTCGTGCAGCGGCACGATTCCGTGAGAGTTAAATGAGCGGCATGATCGCGGGCAGAGGCCCCGCAAGCCGCCGGCGCTTCGAGTGAATCAAGAGATGCTGCTCAACAAGGCCACCCCCATGCTCATCGCCGGCCTGATTGCCCTGACAGTCGCCGTGAGCGGCTGCGCCTTCGGCGGCGCCAACGAACCCCGGCAGGTGCCAGGGGAGGAGGCCGAAGCGGCGCGTGTGGCCGCGCAGGAACGGCGCCGGCTGCGTCCCCCGATCAATACCTCCCGCAATCTCTACGAGGGCTCGCTGTGGCGCGGGGCGGCCTCGTGGGGCAACCTGCTGCGCGATCACCGTGCCCGCTTCCGGGGCGATCTGCTCACCGTGATCGAATTGCAGAAGATCATCAAGGTGCCCGAGGTGAAGCCGGAGGAACAGGTGACGCAACAGCAGCAGGCGCAGCAGGCGGAGGAGATGGAGGCGATCGATCCCATTCTCGCCTTCCTGCGGGCGCAGGAGCGACGGCGCGAATTGATCGAGCTGGAACAAAACGAGATCCTGCGCTCCATCGACTCGATGGAGGTCGAGGTGGTGCGGGTGCTCGCCAACGGGAATCTCCTCGTTCGCGGGGTGCACCCCCCGATATTCCGGGACGGCAACCGCGTGAAATACGTCATCACGCTGTCGGGCATCGTGCGCCCTTCCGACGTGGATGAGAACAACAACATACTGGCTCCCCGCCTCAGCAAGGCCGACCTGAAGATCCGTCGCCTGGTGCGCCGCGATGTCTTGCCGCTGGGCGATGTGGCCCGGGCCGCGGGGCGTCCCCGGGAGGCGGGCTTGCTGGATCGTCTCACCAATTTCCTCACCGGCCCCGGCACGGGAAGCCGGTCGACCCGGGTTTCGCCCCGCTGATGAGCCAAGCTGAATGGGAACTGCCATGATATCCCACACCGGGGAACGCCCGGCAATTTCCGGGAGGCCAATGCGCGTACCGGCCACGTTCGCCCTGGTGGCGCTATGCGCGTGCCTGTTGGCCGAGGGCGCGCAGGCCATTCGCGTCAAGGACGTGGCCTTTCTGCGCGGCGCCCGCGACAATCAATTGATCGGCTACGGCCTGGTGGTGGGGCTGGACGGAACGGGTGACTCGCAGGACAGCCTGCTGGCCCGCAGGCCGCTGAAAAATGCCCTGGAACGGATGGCGATCAGCCTCAATCCGCGCGACGTGCGCGGCCGCAGCATTGCCGGCGTGCTGGTGACGGCCACGTTGCCACCGTTTGCGAAGGCCGGTAGCCGGCTGGATGTCACCGTGGACGCGCTGGGCGACGCGGTGAGCCTGCGCGGGGGAACCCTGATGCTGACCCTGCTCAACGGACCCAACCAGGTCGTCTACGGTACCGCGCAGGGCCCGATCACGGGAATTCCCAAGGGAATCGAGCGCTTTGTGCCCGGGGTGGTGCTGCCCGAGGAGCTGGCCGCGCAGCGGGCCGAGCAGGCGCGAAGAGCGGAGGTGGATCTGCGTTCCAGCCTGGTGGCCACCAAGGGCTTTGTGATCCGGGGGGCATTGGTGGAGCGGGAGATCAATATCAATCTCAATACCCGCTCGCGGCTGTACATCAATCTCAAGCAGAGCGATTTCACCACCGCGTTCCGTTTGGCCAAGGTCATCAACCGCGAGCTGGGCGACGGGTCCGCGCGTGCCAAGGATGCCGGCACCGTGGAAGTGTCCGTGCCGGATAGCTACCTGGGTCAGACCGTGGAGCTGATCTCCAAGATCGAACACCTGGAAATTGTACCCGATTCCGTGGCCAAGGTGGTGGTGGACGAGCGCACCGGCGCCATCGTAATGGGCCAGAACGTGCGCATTTCCCCCATCGCCATTTCGCACGGCAGGCTCCAGATCGAAATTACCGGGGCGCCGCCGCCGGCCGGGGAGGAGGCCGCGGAAGGCGAAGCCCCGCCGGGCCAGCAGCCCGAAGCGCCGCCCGCCTTTACGCTGGCCGAAACGCCCTCCATCGTGCTCTTCAAGGGCGAGGTGGACCTCAAGGAAGTCGTCGACGGCCTCAACAAAATCGGGGCTTCGACCCAGGATTTGGTCCAAGTCTTGAAAATCATCAAGACAGCAGGCGCGCTACACGCCGATCTGGAAATTCGCTAGTATGCCATAGCGCCGCGCGCCGCAAGTTTGAGTCATAAACCGTTGTAACTATGCGCAAACGCACCCGCGAGGGGCGGCGCGCGACACTGGCGCGATAGACGAGGCCGTGACCCATGAGAATCGACGTCATCCCATCCCTTGCGCTCGATCGCAACGAGGCCCGACTGCACGCGATGCGCGGCGATCTGCCCGGCAAGGAGCGCGAGCAGGCCCGCCTCAAGGAGGTGGCCAAGGAGTTCGAGGCGCTGCTGCTGGAGAGCATGATGCGGGAAATGCGGAAGAATGTGCCCGAATCGCCCATCTTTGGCCGCGATACAGGCCGCGAAATCTTCAACGAGATGCTGGACGGCGAGTACGTTCGGCTGCTCGTGCAGCAGGGCGGGCTGGGCATCGCCGACCTGCTCGTGCGGCAGCTGGAATCCAGAATTTAACGCGCCAGACCGGTTTTTGCTCAAGTTTTTGCCAATGTTGCCGATGTTATCAGCAATCGGGTGTGCCGTGGCGTGAAGTTCGCCTCGATAAACCGGACGGCAACGGTATGAGGGCAGCGAGGCGCGCGGATCAACCCACGGAGGATTGCGAGCGGATTCTCACGATCCGAAAGCCCGAGTATTGGAGCGCGACGGAGATAAACCCATGAAAGTGACCGGACAACAACCGCCCAGGACCAGAGAGCTTGCGACCGGGAAATCCCGGCAGCCTGAGCCGAAGGGTGTGCACGCAGGCGAGCGGAGCCGTACCGGCGCCGAGGAGAGCGCGGCTGTCGGCCGCAATCGCACTTCGCTGACCCTGAACCGGATCAAGGAGGCGATCCGCAATACACCGGATGTCCGGGCCGACCGCGTGGCGGAGGTACGGGAGCAGATTACCAGCGGAAAGTTCAAGGTGGATGCGGAACGGCTGGCGACCAACATGCTCACTGAATCCCTGAGGGAGGATGTGGAAAAGCCCTGAGCGGAAGGCCGGGTCATCACCCGCCACCCGCGGCTGCGCTGAAGCCTCGTGCAGTGCCTCACGCCGGGCGCATCCATGACCCCCTGTCCGTAAGCATCGATCCGCTGCCTCCAACATAAGTCAAAGCCGAGGACCAATTGCCGTGGAGAATCTGCTGACAGCGTTGACTTCCCTGCTGAGCGAGGAAATCGCTCTGCACGAGGGATTGAAGTCCGACTTGGCCCTCGAAGCCGAGCAGGACGGCAAGCTCACCGCCGGGGAGTTTCTCAAGCTCCAGCAGCGCAAATACCATTGGGCTCACCAGATCGGCGAGCTCGAGGCGCGACGCATCGATCAGGTCGACGCGCTGGCGCAGTGCTGGAGCGAGGACCCGCGGCAGTTGACGCTGAGATCGATTATCGCCCGCGCCACCAGTCCCCATGATGAGGCCCTGCAGGGTTGCTATAAGGCGCTCCGGGCGCTGGTGGACGAGGTGCGGCGTCTGGCCGGCGAGACGGGAGCCAACGCCCAGGCCCGCCTCAAAGCGATCGACGCCACGTTGGCCATCATCGGCGAGGCGGCCAGGATTCATCCCACTTACTCGGATGCGGGGCGTCTGCTGCAGCGCAAACCGACCTTCAAAGACACCACCGCCTGATGCCGCCGCCACTTTTGCGAAACGGCGCCAGCCCCGCAACCAGAAAAGGAACCTCATGACGACCGGCAGCCTGTTCACCCAGTTGGATATGGGAAAACGCACGCTGATGGCCCAGCAGTCCGGGATGAGCACGGCCGGCCACAATATCGCCAACATCGACAACGAGAACTTCAGCCGCCAGCGCGTCGACCTGGACCCGCAGCACCCGTTCCGGTCGCGCTTCGGCGCGGGGGTGGACATCCACCAGGTGGAGCGCATCACGGACCGTTTTCTCACCAAGCGCCTCATCGCCGAGCAAAGCCGGGGCGGCAACGCGGAAATC
>JACZVE010000425.1 GCA_022572825.1 SAR324 cluster bacterium | reverse complement strand
CTTGAGCGGCGTGTTCTACTGTTCCCAGGCTGCCGGACGCCACATGCGCGAACGGGGCTATGGGCGCATCGTCAACGCCTCTTCGATCTCCTGTTTCGGCAATTTCGGACAGACCAATTACGCGGCGACCAAGGCTGGCTTGGTGGGCATGACCCGTACCATGGCCATCGAGCTGGGCAAATACGGTATTACCGTCAACGCAATCGCTCCCGGCTTCATCAAGACGGCCATGACCGACGGCATGCCCGAGGAAATCCGCGACGCCTCCATCAAGCGCATTCCGGTGGGAAGGATTGGCCAGCCGGAGGACATTGCGCGCATTTATCTGTTCCTCGTCTCCCCTGATAGCGGATTCATCACCGGGGGACTGGTCGTGGCGGACGGCGGCCAGACCCTGGTGCACTGAATCGCCTCGGCCTTCCGCACTGGCCACGCCTCGCTTTGCTCCCCAGCGGGAAGGGCGGCACCCTACGTTTTCAGGCGCTCGATTTCCTCGCCGAGCAGCTGGAGGGCAATGTTCTTCATGAGCAGCTTGGTCCAGAAGCGGATGCGCCGGGACAGCATCACGGCCAGGCGTTGCAACAGATCCGCCTGCCCATCGTCTTCGCCCAGATACTCGATCACCACATCGCCACCGAAAAAATATGGCCGGCCTTCAAACCACATCGTCATCTGCTGTTCGGCTGCTTTGGTTACATTGGCCTTGCGGATTTCCGCTTCACCGGGCCGACCCGGATGCCGGGCTACCAGCTCCTGGCAGGAGGTCGAACCGTCGGGCTCGGTGAGGACGCTCCAGAGATTCAGCGATCCCAACCGCTGATCCAGCCATAAGGTGATGCTGTAGACCGCATCGGACAGATCGTCGATCTTGCCGTCGGCGATTTCGAAATCCAGGGATTCGACAATGTGCAGGAACGATTCGACGAGGCTGTAGCTCTGCGAAATCGCCTGCCAGGCGTCCAGCAGGCCCTGAATCTCGTCTTCCTCGGGAGGGGCCAACAGAAAAGCTTCAAAATTTACGCCCAACTCGCGCGTCGTACTGTCCTGTTCGGGCACGGACACCCACCGCACACGGCCCCGGATGTTCGGGCTGATCTTGCCGACCGCGATCTTGACTTCCTGATCCGGACGGATATCGACGTCTGAAGCCAGGACAAGCCGCATGCCTTCCTCGGACAGGTCAGTGACCTGAACGGGATAGCTGGCACCCCCGAACTCCAACTGGGTGCGTAATTGTTCGAATGGAATCCGTGGCGAGCGTCGCCTGTCCTTCGATTCGGCCAAAATGGAACTCCAGCGCAAAAAAGGCGAATCGTGCACCTCGGGCGCGGCCGTTCTGAATCGCGCTGTGCAGCGCGGCGGGCCTGGGACGATCGGAGATGCGCGTGAATTGGATTACCGGAATGTCTGACGCGAAGACCAATCGCCCGATATTCTGCTCATGCCCCGGTGTCGCAGTTACGCCCCAATTTAACACATCTTCCGCTCTATTGCCGGGTGCCGCCATGGGCCTGCCGCAATGAGGCGAGATGAGCGCCGATAAGGAACCTGCATTCGGCGGGCAACCGTACCCCGTGCGCACCGTCACTGTATCCATCCATTCGGCCGACCTCATCCACGACGAGAAGGTTGCGGAAACTGCGGATTTGCAGGTGGCCTCGTCGCCGGGCGCTTTTGTTCGCTGGCGCCCTGTGATAGTTTGAGGCGGGTTGGCGTGCCGATTACCCGGCCCGTCGCCCGGCCGGCTCGAACCCGGGTACCCTGACGCGCATCCAATCAGCGAGCGACCATTCATGATGCCCATCGAGGAACTTCGCCGCGTTCTGCAGAGCGCCTTCGACGGTGACCAGGTCCACCTCACCAGTCCCATGGGCGACGACAACCACTTCCAATGCGTCATCGTGTCCGACCGATTCGAAGGCAAATCGATGGTGGAACGCCACCAGACGGTTTATCGAGCGCTCGGCGACGTTATGCGCGAGGCCGTACACGCGCTGGCGCTCAAGACGTATACCCCCGCCCAATGGGAACAGCAGGCGGGCCGACGCTGAGCCGTCTTTGCGCACCAGGCTTGCGTTTCCTCTGCCGCCTGGCGATCGCGGCGGCATTGTGCTTCCTTCCGCCCGCCCAATCGGACAGCCTCCACGCGCAAAGCGAGAAGGAGAACTATTGGGACCTGTCCGAACCGTCCCACGCACCCGAACGGCAAGCGCCCCAGCCTGACGACTCCCGGCCGGCAACAGAAAGCGAGGCACCAGCCGGCCCGGAGCAGAAGGCGGAAGCCTCCCCGCCAGCGCCCGCCCCCGCGGCAACCACGGTCACCGAAGCCCGCACGCAGGATCAACCTGGGCAGGCGGCGTCCCTGCCGCCTACCCAAGGGCCCGATGGGGGGGCCGACGCGCCGGATTCCGGGAGCCAAGCCGCCGTCCCCGGCGGAGAATCCGCCGACGCGCTGGAGAGGCGCAGCCTGGATGCGTTGTATCGCCTTGGCAGTGAAGCGCGGAGACG
>JACZVE010000424.1 GCA_022572825.1 SAR324 cluster bacterium | reverse complement strand
CGCCATGAATACGAGTCTCAGTTTTCTGGGGGCACGGGGGGACTAGTTCCCCCGCATTTGCTTTTCTTCGGATAAATCACAGCCCTTTTAGCGCGTCTCCTCGTAGAATCTGCGCAGCTCGGTGAGGGCCGCCTTGCTGATGATCACGTCGGCGACGGGGCGGGTGAGGTCGCCGAGGCGGTCCATCTCGCGCTTGAGCGCCACCGGGTCGCTCTGCCCGGCGTGCTGCCGGACGACGTCCATTTGTTTGCGAATCTCCTCGCGCTCCAGGGGCGTGAGCAGCGCTTCGGTGTCGTCCCAGACCTTGTCGATGCCCCGGAACACGGCTTCGGCCATGTTGCGAAACTCGACCAGTTGGCGCTGATTCAGGTCCTCTATCGCGTGTTCCACGGCCTCGTCCATGATGCGTTCCATCTCGTCGTTGGTCAGCCCGTGCGAGGGAATCACCTCGATGCTGGCCTCCTGGCCGCTGCGCTGTTCCACGGCGCCGACGTTGACGATGCCGTTGGTATCGACATGGAAGGTCACCTTGACGCGGGGCAGCCCGGCGGGCATGGGAGGAACCCCTTTCAGGCGGAAGCGCCCCAGATTGCGGCAGTCCTTCACGAACTCGCGCTCGCCCTGGTAGATATTGATGTCGATGCCCGTCTGGTTGTCCACGTAAGTGGTGAACTCCTCGCTGGCCTCCGCGGGGATGGTGGAGTTGGCCGTGATCAGCTTGGAAAACGTGCCGCCCAGGGTCTCGATGCCCAGCGAGAGCGGGATCACGTCCAGCAGCACGTAGTCGCGCCGCCCGCCGGCCAGCAGATGGCCCTGAATGCCGGCCCCGATGGCCACCACCTCGTCCGGATTGATGGCGATGTTGGGACCGCGTCCGAAGAGCGCCTGCACCCGCTTGCGCACCAGCGGCACGCGGGAGGAGCCGCCGACCATCACCACGTCGTCGATGTCCTCGGGCCGCTTGCCGGCCGCTTTCAGCGCCTCATGGCAGGAATTCAGGGTTTGCTGCACCAGCGGGGAAATCAGCTCGTTGACCCTATCGGCGGTGAAGCGGCCGGCGAAGGTCAGCTTCTGGTCAGGCAGCTCCAGGGTGTACTCGGTCTCCAGCGAGCGGCTGAGATCGATCTTGATCAGCTCGGCCGTTTTGCGCAGCAGTGAGGAGGCCAGCGCTCCGTCGAGCCGCGCCTCCGGATGGGCGGCCAGCACGTGCCGCTTCAGTTCCTCTGCGATCAGGGCATCGAAATCGTCTCCGCCCAGGTGTGTATCCCCATGGGTGGCCAGCACCTTGAAGACCGCGCCGGATAGCTGCAGTATGCTGATGTCGAAGGTACCCCCGCCCAGGTCGTACACGGCGACGATCCCCTTGCGCTTTTGGTCCAGTCCGTACGCGATCGCCGCTGCCGTGGGCTCGTTGATGATGCGCACCACCTCCAGGCCGGCAATGCGGCCCGCGTCACGGGTGGCCTGGCGCTGGGCGTCGTCGAAGAAGGCCGGCACGGTAATGACCGCTTTGGCGATCGGCTGCCGCAGGGCGGCCTCGGCGCGGCGTTTCACGGCCCGCAGGATTTCCGCGGATAGTTCCTGGGGCGTGAACGACTCCGCACCGATGTGCACTTTCACCAGCCCCCGCTGCGCCTGCTTTACCGTATAAGGAAGGCGCAGGATTTCCTCCCGCAGCGACTCGATGTCCTGCGCCATCAGCCGCTTAACGGAGTACACGGTGCGCTCCGGCGCCCGCGTGCGCAGTTGTCTGGCCTCCTCGCCAACGGTCCAGCGCCCGTCCTGGCGCGTGAGCACCGAAGGGATGATCGCGCCGCCTCCGCTCTCGCGTAGGGCTTCGGCTCCGTGGTCGAACACCGTCGCCGCAAGGCTGTTGGTGGTACCCAGGTCGATGCCGATGATGGTTTCGTTCGTCTGCATGGGTCTTGCGTCGCTTCCCTCACGGGCCGGCTCGGATGCCGCACCGCGGGGGAATAGTGAAGCCTGTGATAAATGCCCGATTTCAGTCTGCAATCAAGTCATCATGAGGCCGTTGGCCTCTCCCGAAATGATGAAGATGAGTCGCAATCGTCACCTCATTTCGAACGCGAATTAATATAATTGCCTATGCCCTTAGCTCAGCAAGCCATCGGTATGGCTCGCGCTTCAGTGTGTGTTTTCGTTTGTGAATCCTCACCCCCCAACCCCCTCTCCATTTCATGGAGAGGGGGAGCCGCCCGAAAGCGAATTAAAACCGGAGGCGCATTAATCGTAGATTGAAGGCACCCCTCTCCACGCAGTGGAGAGGGGTCGGGGGTGAGGAAACTACCGATAGTGCAGCGAGCACTGGAGAGCGTCATATCTACGCTCTTTGCTGAGCTAAGGGCATAGGCATTTTAGATTATTGTTCGGACCGCCGGAATCCCCGGTCCGGTGTATCGCGAGACTCCTACGCGAAACACGGAGCCTCACTCGTCCCCCCCCCGCCGCTCCCTGGGCGCATGCCGCCTGAAGACAGCCGAGTCGCCTTACTGAAC
>JACZVE010000423.1 GCA_022572825.1 SAR324 cluster bacterium | reverse complement strand
ACAAAATCTTCTTCTACGAATTCACTGTCACTCAGGTAGGGCCGGCTATAATGAGGACGAGCCCGCGGCACCACTGGACTCGCTTCCATTCCAGCCACCCCAGGCTAACAGGGAGAACACATGGGCGACGCCAATAAAACCAAATCCCAACTGATCTCCGAGTTGGAAACGGTGCGTCAGCGGGTGGTTGCCCTGGAGGCGAAAGCCAGTGCAGGGGTTCCGGAGCAGTTGGATCACAAGGTGGAATCGGAGCTGAGTCAAAGCAACGAGCGATTACGCCACTTAATTCTCAACCTGCGCATAGCTCAGTATCGGTACGTGCAGTCAAAAGACGGCCAATTCTATTTCTCCTATTTCGATACCGGATACGCGGAAACATTGGAAATTGAGTCAGAGAAGGTGCTGGCGGACCCACAGGTCCTGTTTCGGATGATTCACCCCGATGATAGAGCCGCTTTTGATGAATCCTTGGCCGAATGCGCAAGTACGCTAAAGCCCTGGCGGCTGGAATATCGCTATCGTTTCCCATCCGGGGAAATCAGATGGGTGCGCGGCGCAGCCGCCCCCGCATGTCAGCCTAACGGAGACATCTATTGGGACGGCCTGCTGCTGGATATCACCGAGCGCAAGGAGGCTGAAGAGGAGTTGCGCAGCAGCGAGCAGAGTTTACGAACAATCCTCGAGACAATATCTCACGGCATCGTGGAAATTGATACCGAAGGCACGGTCACTTATAGCAATCCCGCCCATCACAAGATGCTGGGGTTTCCCGACAAACAATTAATCGGAACATCGGTATTGGACAGGCTGGGTTCCGACGCGGAGCGCGAAGCTTTGCGGGGCTTTCTTGCCAACGTGGCAAGGGAGCAGCCTGCGCCTATGCCTTACTTTACGAAAAGCCGCACCCAAAACGGCGACACCATCGATTTGCAGGTGGATTGGAACTACAAACGTGATGAGCAGGGCAATATTACCGGATTTATCTCCATCCTGACGGACATCACCGAGCGCAGGCGGGCCGAGGAGGAACTGAGATTGAGCGAGGAGCGCCTGAGACAGGCCACCGAGCTCGCGAAACTGGGCCACTGGATATGGGACGCGGTCGAGGACAAATGCATCTATTGCTCCGAAGAGCATGCCCGCATACACGGTGTTTCCGTGGAAGAATATATCTCACGCAGTTCTCCCCTCGATGGAGAATTCCCGTTCACGCATCCGGAGGATCGGGAAAAATATAGAGATGCCCGCAGAGCATTGAGGAATGGCGCGGACTTCGAAATGGAATACAGAGTGGTGACGCCGGCCGGAGAAACCCGGCATGTGCGGCAAATCGCAAAACCCGTACTCGATACGAGTGGTTCGGTAATCCAAGAGTATGGAACGATCCAGGACATCACGGAATTAAAAAAGCAGGAAGCGCAACTGCGCCAATCACAGAAAATGGAAGCCATCGGCACGTTGGCCGGAGGTGTTGCCCATGACTTCAACAATCTTCTGCAGATCATTCGGGGTTATACCTACATTGCCCAATCCAAGGTGGACGCGAATGGCGCGATTTTCAATGAGTTGAATAACGTATTGCAGGCCTCCGACCGGGCTGCCGGCCTGACGCGGCAATTGTTGACGTTCAGCCGGCAGCAGATCCATCAGCCGATTTCTCTCAATATCAATGAGCTCATCGGCAATCTGGTCAGGATGCTGGATCGGGTGATCGGGGAAGATATTGAGCTGAAAGTCTCTCCTGGGGGGCGACTGGCGCCTGTTTGCGCCGATCCGGGCATGTTGGAGCAGGTGCTGTTGAACCTCTGCATAAACGCCAAGGACGCGATGCCGCGAGGCGGGCAGATTACGATTGCAACGGAACAATTTTCCATCGACGAGGCGTTCAGCAACATTCATGCTTGGGCGAAACCCGGGGAATATGCGGTGATCCTGGTCAGCGATACGGGTACCGGAATGCCGCCGGAGGTGCAGGAGAAGATCTTCGAGCCGTTTTTCACGACGAAGGGACCCGGTCAAGGAACCGGGTTGGGGCTTTCCATGGTTTATGGGATTATCCGCCAACATGAAGGAAATATTTTAGTTTATAGTGAGGGGGACTCTGGCACGACTTTCAGAATTTATCTGCCCTCTGTGCAAGGCGAGGCTGCATATCTTAAAGAAGCGGATGAAGAATTCGTGTCCGGCGGCAGCGAAACCATTCTGATTGCAGAGGATGAGAAGACAGTATTAGAGTTGGTGACTGACTTGTTGGAAAGCAAAGGATACACCGTATTGACAGCCGCCAACGGTATCGAGGCTTTGGAGATGCTGTCCAAGCATTCCGAGGCGATAGATATGGTGATTCTCGATGTCGTGATGCCGAAGCTGGGGGGTTGTGCAGTGTTCGAAAAAATGGCGGAATTAAACCTCTCGGTTCCCGTTATATTCCGTACTGGATATGCCGATAATGCAATTGATGGAAAATATCTGACGGATAACAATGCCACGCTGATTCAAAAGCCCTACGCACCCACG
>JACZVE010000080.1 GCA_022572825.1 SAR324 cluster bacterium | reverse complement strand
TGCCGCATCTCACCGAGGCGGGCGTTTTCCAGTATATTGAGCGCCATCAGCGCGGTGATGCCCTGCGCATTGGGCGGGATCTCGAATACGCGCAGGCCGTGGTAATCCGTGTGGATCGGCTCCACCCACTGCGAGGTGTGCGCTGCCAGATCCTCCTCCCCGATCAGGCCGCCGTGTTCTCGCATGTAGCCGGCGATAGCGCTGGCGATCGGCCCTTCATAGAAGGCGCGGCGGCCCCCCTTGGCGATGAGGCGCAGGGAGGCGGCCAGTTGCGGCTGCTTGTGCTGGCTGCCGGCGAGCGGCGCCTTGCCGTCCACCAGCAGGGTGCGCCGGGTGGTCTCCGTTTTGCCGAGCAGTTCCTCGTTGCGCCGCCACACCCAGGCCACGACCGGGCCCACGGCATAGCCCTCCTCGGCGTACGCGATCGCCGGCCGCAGCAGCTCGTCCAGGCCGCGCGTCCCGAACCGCTCCGCCGCCGTCTCCCACGCGTCGATGGCGCCGGGCACGGTCACGGACAGCAGGCCGCGCTGGGGCATCTCGCCGTGCCCGCGGCGCCGGTATTCCTCGGGGGTGGCGCGGGCAGGCGCGCGGCCGCTGCCGTTAAGGCCGTGCAGCGATCCGGTCTTCGCCTCGTGGTAGAAAACGAAGCAGTCTCCCCCAATGCCGGTGGACTGCGGTTCGGTAACGCAGAGGGTGGCGCCGGCGGCGATGGCGGCGTCCATGGCGTTGCCACCGCTCTTTAGCACTTCCAGCCCCACCTGCGTGGCCATGGGCTGGCTGGTGGCGATCATGCCGTTGGTGCTCATCACCACGGAACGTCCGGGATACTGATGGTCGCGCATGGTCTCCTGGTCGACGAGGGGAATGCCGATCACGCCAGGGCATCACACGGCCCCCCAACGTAATTTCGCCACGGCCGATACCGCGAGCGTCGATCCGCCCTGGCCATGCGGATATACGGGCCAATCTGGCCGCGGCGAAACCTAATGTGAGGGCGTGGCGACGCCAGACCGTTGGCGCGAGGCGGATCGGCAAATCAGTGTATCGCCCGCACCGAAGAATGCAAAGCTGCTCCACGGTCGGCAGCGGCGTACGGCGAAGTGGTTGCGCCCGGAGGAGAAGATAAGGAGGGAAAGATCAATAATAGAAAAACATCGCACTGACATACGCCAGCAGCCAAAGCGGGATCACTGCGCGCGCCGCCAATCGGTGCAGTGGGTGCCGCATCCAGCCCAGATACGCCTGCACCGTCACGCTCACCAACGCCAGCGACGCAAGAGTGAGCTGCACAGCGGCAGCGATACGGGCAGGCCCCGCACCTCCGAGCACGTCGACCAACCAGTACGCCGGCCCAAGCGGAAGCTCTCCCACGCTCATGCCGACGCCTATCGCGGCGGCGGCAAGCCAAGCAACCCCGGCGCCCACTGCCATCAGCCGCCGGTGCAGGCGATTAACGCGCCGACGCGCCGCATATCCGACGGCGAAACATACCGTGGCCGTGCTCAGGAGAAGCTTAATGCCAATGATCAAGCCGAACTCCGTTCCGGACTTGCCCTAACCGCACCCGGTCCCTTGCGTCAGCAACTCGTGCGATATCTTGCGGAGCAATTCGCCAATTTGAACCCTGGCTCACCGTTCAAACGACCGGCGGCAGGGATTGGCCGAGGCTTTGGGAAATTGGGTGCGCAGAATTCGCGGACCGCGCCAATTAACTGTCAAGCGACCGCGGATAACGGCGATTGCGCGCATGGCCATCGAGCGCAGACCTCGGCACGGGACACAGGCTTCAAATGCCTCTATACGGACGTGTTATCCACGAAATTCCGGCCATCTGCGTACAAGCGGCCTCGACGTTGACGCGTGAATAGTGAACCAGGGATTTCGGGTCATCCTGAGCGCAGCTAAGGATCTCGTCTGATTGATAATGTTGAGATTCATTAGGCCGGGGCGCGGCCCTCAGAATGCCACACGAGGCAGGCCGGGTTCCACACCGCGTTTTGAGACATTTCAATTCCGCGGCTACCAAATACGGCCTCTGCACACACTATTGTCTGCACACACTATTGCAAAGGTACCGCCGGCCAGGCAATAACCCGTGCCGGGAGCAACGACGCCGCCTTTTTTGCAGGATCAATTGATTGACCTGGTTTCCCGATCCGCTTAGGTTGGTATACCTGCAAGGACGCGATCTGCGTGGCGGGGTATAACCTTTCACCGCGTCATTGGGTCAACGCGGTGGTTATCCCTCATCACCGGCCGGTACGTCACGTCAGGCATCCAGGTATCATTCCCGATTGAGCGCTCGTATTTGGAACAAATCGCTGCGATCCATAGTCTGACGCGAAGAACATTTACCGAATACTGAGCGTCCCACAACCGAGCGCCGAAGACCCGTCATGCTGGATATTGATTATTCCCTTGTTCCCATGACGGAGGCGGACCACGAGTTGGTTCGCGACGAGGTTGTACGCCGCGTGCGCGCCGGGGAAGTGCCCGCACCGGACCGTTCGCTCAATGGCCGAATCGTCGTTCTCAATCCAGATCCTGTCCAGACGGTCCACCAAATATCCGATGACTTGCGGCCCCGCCTGCGGCGAATTCTGCTCCCCGCGCAGAACGGCTCCACACATCTGACCGCTGAACATCTCTTCAAGGCCATCTCCGAATCGGAGGAGCGGCTCTACGTGCTAATCATCGAGCTGCAGTCGGAGTTTCGGTCACTGGCGGCGTTCCTTGATTACGTCCCGCGCCTGCGCCTCGATTTCCCGGAGTTGGCTGTCTATCTGAGCGGCAATTTGCAAAATCTGCGCGAAAAGCTCCGCCAAGTTCTCACGGATAAATCGGCCACCCTTGTGCTGGATTTTCCGGAGGGGGCGGGAAGGGTGGAAATTGACGACCCGGAGGAGTTCGCACGGCAGGTCACGACACAGGAGCAGGAAATCGCGTTCTCCACGCCGTTCTTCACCGAGATTCGGCTGGTGCTGAAAGAGGGGGCCAAGGCGATCCCCTTCAACCTGATCACCCTGCGCAAGCTGCACCCGATATTCGGCCACGGCAAGGCCGAAGAGGTGGAGGTGGGAAAGGGCCGCAAGGAGCGGATGATTATCGTGGACCTTCCCCTGCAATACATTCGTGAATTCCGCTTCCGGCAGCAGCGTGGCCTGGATTTCCTCGGCATCGTCATAAACGGTCGGACCATTCTGTCCCGCCATTTCGGTGACGAAAAGCTGGAATTTCGCTGGGTGCCCCTTGGCGCAGTGGAAAGATTCCTGCGCCGCGATCCGGGGGGCAAGCAGGAAGAGATCCTCATGGGTCAGGTGAGAGCCTTGCGGGTGAACACACTGACCGGCCAGGTCTCCTTTCTGAAAAAGGAGCTGGCCGATCGCATCGCCCTCGAAAATTCCCGATCGGTCGCCGTGCGCAAGCGCACCCCCTCGCGGCGGCAGCGGGATGCAGGCGATGGGGACGGCGAGGGGCAACTCATTACCTTCGAGCGCATCGTCCACCCCAGCAGCCACTCCGCCCATCTGGACCCGATGCAGGAGGCGGTGCGCGAGCATTTTTACCACAAGCTGATCGGCGAGGGCGTGGAGCAGGCCCGCAAGGTGGAAATCTACGCCCAACGCCTCAGGGTGGCGGGAGTGGGCCCGTTGGCCGGGCAAACCCTCAAGTTGTTGCGGCGGTTCGGACTGGAGCGGCTGATTGACGCGGAGAGCTTTCACTATCTGTGCGATACGCCGGAGGAAGTACCCAGTTTTCAGAACACACCCGCCCGCTACGAGGCGCACTTCGCCAGCCTTATCGAGGCGATACGCGCCATCGCCATCCACAAGGCCGGCGATGCGGTGCGCCTCAACGACGTTGCCTATAAGATGCCCATCTGCACGGAATGGGTGGATACCGGCTTGGCCAGCCTGGAAAAGGTCACCAATCACGAGCTGGAAACGGTGTATCACGAGCTGCATCTACTGCAGAACTTCATCGCGCACGAGTTTCGCCGCAACTTCGACCTCCAGCAGGAAGACCTCACCTTCTTTCAGAAAATGCGCGATTGCGGGGAGGCGGGCCTCATCGCCAAATGGCTATCGGAGTACAAGCGCGGCGCCTACGGAAAACCGATGCCCGCGGGCAGCTATCCTGATGTGCTGTTCTTCGGTACCAACGAGGACAAAAAAACCAACGACACGCGTTATTATTTTCCCAGCATTGCCTGCATCGAACTGTTCAGCGAGCCGCTGAACAAGGCCTTGTTCGGCCAGTTCGATTACGAATTCAGTATCTTTCTGGAAGAGCAGATGGCGCTGGCGGTGCACCAGGCGCGCGAGGAGGGGGTATTGCAGCCGGGGCCGAACGAGTTCGCAACCTATTTTCACGCAAAGATCGAAGAGACGCGCAATGAGCGCAATGAACTGAATAAAACCCTTGAGGCCATCGACGATGAAGGCTCTCCGATCTATCAGCAGATGTATAAACAGGAAGAACAGGCCTACCACGAGCGCTATCGCGAATTTCAAGCCGACCGCGAGCAGGTGGAACAAAACCTGGCGGCGACCAGCGATCAGGTGCAGCGCCTTGTCGGCGAGCTGAAGCCGCAGCTTGACCGGGGAGAATCGGCCGAGCAAGCGTTCTTCACCGACGATCCCAAGCACCCGGAACGCTTTGAGCAGCGGCTGCTCGAGGCCGCCGATCGCTCTCGGAACCGCCTCAAGGGCAAGTTGCGCTCAACCTTCACGGCCCTCACCGGGAAAATCGAGGAACGGCGGAAAACGCTGGTGCAGTTCGCCGAGGGGCTAAAGGGGCTGCAGCAATTCCATCAAGCCTGGCAGCAAGCACAAGACACGCGACAGACGGCGGAGTTGGCATCGCTGTGGAACGAGAAGATGGGCCCGCGCCACGAGGCGCTTCAGCGCATGAAAGCGCTCGAGCGTGAGCACCATACGCGCCGGGTGGAGGCCCAGCTGCGCAACTACCAGGGCGAGATCCAGCAAATCGACAACCGCATGGCGCAGCAGGCGCAGATAAACCAGCGAACCGCGGCCACCCTGCGAACCTACGTGGAAAACGTCGGGGTGCGCCTGGACAAACTGCGACAATCCGAGGGGGATGCCGATGCGGACAAACTGATCTCACGGTCTGAAACGCTGTGCAAGCAGATGGGCGACATCTCCCGCAACGCGCAGATACTCGCCGGTCGGGTCAGAGAGCTGCTGGAAGCGCTGGAGCGCATCCGCGTGCGCAAACAGCGCCATGTCAGCCAGATGTTCCAACTTCAGGTTGAGGACGCCATTCTCAAGGCCATCGAGAGCAAAAGCCAACCCGCGCCCCCGGCATTACAGCGGCAGGGTGAACCGCCGGATGAGACGGAGATCGCAGGGCTGAAGCAGGCCTGGACGGCACAGAGCACGTTGGTGGAAACCGCCCGTTCCGCCCTGGTAAGCCAGGGCGAGGAAGTGGAAGAGGCCCTGCGCGGCGTGAAGGGACAGGCGGCCACACTCCATCGCTTCCAGGAGCAGCACGAGGAGCTGATCAGGCTCATCGCCCGCAAGAAGCGCCTGCGGGATTCGGCGCAGGGGCTGGCCGAGCGGCAGCAACTGATGGAAAAGGAGTCGCTCGATCTTCCCCAGCGCGTGCGCGAGAAATTCATGCCGGCCCGCAAGCAATTGCTGATCGAGATGTTCATTCCCGAAAACGAGCGCAAGGCCTCCAACTACCACAAGGCACAGGGTTTCGTTACCGAGCTGCTGAGCCTGTCCCACGAGAAGTTGAAGGAAACCTATCTCGACCGCGCAATCTACCGCCGCTTTTACTGCCGCCAGTTCCTGCGGGGCGCCGCCTACGCGGCGGATCCCGCCAGCAGCGTGCAGCACACCCTGCGCAATATCCCTTCCGCGCTAAGGCTGCTGCTCAAGGCCCTTACGCACAACTTCACGCGTCATCGCATACAGGGTGCGGAGCGGCTCAAGCTGCCCCAGATTTCCTATCGGCCGCCCAAGGAGATCGTGGCCAGCATCGAAAAGATGGCGCGGATGGCCGGCGCGGGGCAGTTCGATTACCTGGTGCTGCCGCCTACGCTATCGCTCGAGGAAGGGCTGGCGCTGATGAATCGCAAGGACGCGCTGTTCAACGGCGTGCCCAGGCTGCCGCTGATCTTCATTACCAAGTTCGACGCGACGGTTTTGAAGCGGAACACCGCGCTCCGGGATGCCTACTTCAAGGCGCTCAAGCACAATGTGGTGCTCAACGTGGACGGACGCATCGTCGTGGACAACCCACGCGCCATCGGCATGCGTCTGCTGCGGGAAACGCTCGGCTGCGCCATCGACATGCCGAACGTGGAAGCCCCACCCGAGGTGGTTTCCATCGACGCCTCTTAGGGATCTGCCCCGGTGGCTCGCACGTTGCGCCGCCGCCCGGCTGGCTCAGGCCAGCTTCTGGCGCATCGGCGGACGGAGAAAGGCCAGATCGCAGCCCAGGTTGGCCTGCTGCACCTGCTCGCGGTGCAGGCGCAGGTAACCCCGCGCGGTATCGAAACGCGGCGGCTCCCAGCGTGCGCGGCGCTGGGCCAGGATGGCGTCGTCCACGAGCACGTTCAAGCGGCGCCTGGCCACGTCCAGCTCGATTCTGTCCCCGGATTCCACCAGGGCCAGGCCGCCCCCAACGGCGGCTTCCGGCGCGATGTGAAGCACGATGGTGCCATAGGCGGTGCCGCTCATGCGGGCGTCGGAGATGCGCACCATGTCCTTGACGCCTTGCCGGGCCAGCTTCCTGGGAATGGGGATGTAGCCGGACTCGGGCATGCCGGGGGCGCCGATCGGGCCGGCGTTGCGCAGCACCAGGACGTCATCGGCGGCTACGTCCAGGTCGGGCGCGTCGATGCGGGCATCCAGGTCGTCCAATGAATCGAAGACGACGGCACGGCCGGTGCGCTGCATCAGCTCGGGACTGGCCGCCGAGCGCTTGAGCACCGCGCCGTCCTGGCAGATGTTCCCCTGCAAAATCACCATTCCGCCCTTCTCCTGGAGCGGTGCGGAGGCGGGACGAATCACGTCTTGCCAACTGGGATGGGAAAACGGCTCGTCCAGCAATTCCCCCAGGGTCTGGCCCGTGACGGTGAGACAGTCCAGGTGCAGGCTGTCCTTGAGGGCGTGCTGCACCACCCGCATGCCGCCGGCCTTGTGGAAATCCTCCATGTAGTATTTACCGGAAGGCTTGAGGTTGACGATCATGGGCGTCTCTTCGCTGAGCCGGTCGAAGACCGCCTGCTCGATCTCGATGCCCAGCCGCCCGGCCATAGCGGTGAGGTGCAGCACGCCGTTGGTGGAGCCCCCGATCGCCAGCAACACGCGGATCGCGTTCTCGAACGCGTGGGGCGTCATGATCTGCTCCGGGGTCAGTTGCCGCTCCACCAGGCTCACGGCGATGCGGCCCGTCTCCACCCCGATTCGCAGCCGATCCGCGTAGGCCGCCGGTGCGGAGGCCCCACCGGGCGCCATCATTCCCAGGGACTCCGTCACGCAGGCCATGGTGGAGGCGGTGCCCATCACCATGCAAGTGCCCGCCGTGGGCATCAGTTGCCCCTGGATGCGGTCCATCTCCCGCTCGTTTATCCGCCCCGCGCGGTATTCGCCCCACAGGCGGCGGCAGTCCGTGCAGGCGCCCAGCCGCTCTCCCTCCCGATCCCCGGTGAGCATCGGTCCGGCGGCGAGGAACACCGCCGGCACACCCGCGCTGGCCGCCCCCATGAGCTGTGCCGGCGTGGTCTTGTCGCAGCCGCCCATCAGCACCACGGAGTCCAGCGGATGGGCGCGGATCATTTCCTCCGTGTCCACCGCCATCAGATTGCGGAACAGCATGGAGGTGGGATACAGGAAGGTCTCGCCCAGGGAGATGGTGGGGATCTCCACGGGCAGGCCACCGGCCTCGAGCACCCCCCGCCGCACGGCGGGCGCCAGCTCGATGAATCCCCGGTGGCAGGGGTTCAGCTCCGAGTAGGTATTGAAGATGCCGATGATGGGCTTCTCGTAGTCGACCCGGTCAAAACCCATCTGGCGCAGGAACGCGCCGCGCACGAACCTGGAAAACCCCGCATCGCCGTACTGGGTCAGGCCTTTCGCATATCCCCGTTCCGCCATGTCTCCCTTTCCCGCTTCAGCCGGTGATGTCCCGCATTGCCCGATGCATCGTTGCCTGATTCACGTTACGGCCTGATTCACTGTATTTGCCGATTCACCGTAGTGCCTCTTAACATCGTGATTGCCTGGCGCCGCCGGTGCGCGAGCGGCACCGGTGCAGTGTAATGCGAGAGCGTCGCAATGAACAGCGCCCGGCCGGCCGACCTGGCCAATCCCTGCCCGCTTTCCTACGCCAGCGCCGTGTTGACTGGGGTACTCAATCTGATCGCGACAGGCATGCCGGTCGCTTTCCTGCGCCACCAAGGGCGGCCCTGGCACCGCAGGTCGCGACGATGCAGGTGCATGCCTGCCGGCGGCACCCACAGCCGCCCGCGCCCAAGACAGCCCGAGGCGTTCGTCTCTTCGCTCAGCGCCCCCGGAACACCGCCTCGCGCTTCTCCATGAAGGCGGCGACGCCCTCGGCGTGATCCTCCGTTTCCCCGCAACGCAGGTGGGTTTCCGCTTCCCGGTCCAGCATGTCGCGGAAGTCCGCGGTGACGGCGGCGTTGATATTGGCCTTCATGTAGCGATAGCTGACGAGGGGGCCGGCGGCGATGCGTTCGGCCATCGCGCTGGCCTCGTCCCACAGTCGGTCGTGGGGGACGACCCGGTTGACGAGGTTCAGCCGCAGCGCCTCCTCCGCGCTCATCATGTCCGGCAGGAAGAACAGCTCCTTGGCCTTGGCCGGGCCGACCAGCCGGGTGAGCTGCCAGGTCGTGCCGTAATCGCCGCCATAGGCCACGCGCGCATAGGCCGTGCCCAGCCGCGCCTGATCGGAGGCCAGGCGCAGGTCGCACGACAGCGCCAGTCCCAACCCCGCGCCGGCCGCCGGGCCGTTGATCACGGCGAGGGTCGCCTTGGGCAGGTTGTGCAGCAGCCAGGGGAACTGGTGGCTGCGGCGCAGGGCGTCGATCCTGGTTTCCAGAGAAGCGCCCGCCCCGGCGATCTCGTCGCCGCGCTGCATGGCGCCAACGTCACCCCCCGCACAAAAGCCGCGCCCCGCGCCGGTCAGGATGATGGCGCCGACGCCGTCGTCCTCCGCAAACCGCAACAGGGCCTGCACCGCGGCATGGTTCATCTCCGGCGTCAGCGCGTTCAATTTATCCGGACGGTTCAGGGTGAGGATTCCGACTCCGTTCTTGACTTCCACTTTCAACTCATCGCTCATCTCCGTTCCTCACTAATGGGCCTGTGATCCAACACTACTTTGTTAGATCTAACCGCAGATGGACACAGATAAACACGGATAAGTTTTTCACCGGCAGGGCTGACCCACCTGCATGAAAATCGATTCAAGACTGCTCAATAAATGGCATTGTCGTCCTCAATTTTTTCCGCAGATTGCGCAGATTACGCCGGTTTTTCCATACTTGTGTCCTGACAGATGTGTTCCCCTGAAATATCCGAGATCTAAGACATTGATAGGACACAAGTTTGAATTGTGAGAACACGCCTGACACGACACTAGGGCCTTTATATCAGCAGGTTGAGTCGCCAATCGGGTTGCCCGCTGCGACTCACTGCCCAATACGCGATTTCACCGATATCTTTAGCCGATTGACTTGAAATCTGTGGAATCCGCGCAATCTGCGGATCTGATTTTTGCGGAGGTTTCAAAGCAGAGGT
>JACZVE010000079.1 GCA_022572825.1 SAR324 cluster bacterium | reverse complement strand
TGCTCGTTTTTGCTGCCTGAGCCTCTTGCCGCATGCCCGGGTGGCGACAGCCTGGGTCCCTGAGCGGATTTGCCCCGCTGGATATAGTTGCTACCTTTCAGAGGCGCTGAAAGGCTTGTGAATTCATGTCCGCTGGTGTTGTTGCGAGATCCACGGGTATCGTTCGCGCTTGAGTGTATGTTTTCGTGCGTGAAGCCTCGCCCCCCAACTCCCTCTCAATTGCATGGAGAGGGGGAGCCGCCCGAGAGGGAATTCGGGGCTTTACCAACGGCAGCGCATTATTCGTAGCTGTATGGCACGCCTCCCCACGGAGTGGACAGGGGCCGGGGCGGTGAGGCGACAACCCACCTTGCAGCGAGCACGGGAAAGAGTGATATTTGCTGTCGTTGCGGAGCTAAGGGGATAGGCAAATAAATATACTCTGCGCGCAGAAAGCCGAATGCGAAGTGCGGTCACCAAGCGTGGGTTCTCGCCGCATATTCCGGCAAATCGGCGGAGGCGCCATGGGCGGGTGCGGCGGGGAGAGAGGGGGAGGCTATCCGCCCGGCGCGGTGAGCACTTCTGCGCCGACCTGCGTTACCAGCACCGTGTGCTCCCATTGCGCGGATAGCGATCCGTCGAGCGTGATGGCCGTCCAATTGTCGTCGAGAATTCTCACCCGCCAGTCGCCCGCATTGATCATGGGCTCGATGGTAAACACCATTGCCGGCAGCAGGGGAGGCCCCAGACCGGGTCGGCCGTAATGGGGAATCTGAGGATCCTCGTGAAAGCGGACGCCCGTGCCGTGGCCCACGAAATCGCGTACCACCGAGTAGCCGTGGCCCTCCGCGTGGGTCTGAATGGCGTGGCCGATGTCCCCCACAAAGCCGCCGGGACGCACCTGTGCAATGCCGCGCTCCATGCATTCCCGGGTGACCTGCACCAGGCGCCCGGCCTCCTGGCTGATTTCGCCGACGGCGTACATGCGGCTGGAATCGCCATAGTAGCCTTTTAGGATGGGCGTGACATCGATATTGACGATGTCACCTTCGCCCAGTACGCGCTCCCCCGGAATGCCATGACAGACCACCTCGTTGACGGAGGTGCAGACGCTCTTGGGAAAGCCCTTATAATTGAGCGGCGCCGGCACCGCGCCGTGATCGAGGGTGAACTCATGCACCCAGGTGTCGATCTGCCCGGTCGTAACGCCCGGCTGCACCCGCCCTTCCAGCATCTCCAAAGTCCTCCAGGCCAGCCGCCCCGCCTCGCGGATGCCGGCGATCTGCTCGGGGGATTTGGTCAGGGTGCCTGGCCGCCGCGGCCGGTTGAAAAGCAGCGTGGCCTTTCCTGGAGACGGTGGCGCATCCTTGCCCAGATGGCATTTCTTGTATTTGCGGCCGCTTCCGCACCAGCACGGGGCGTTGCGTCCCAGCGATTTCGGTGCCGTCTGCTCTTTCATGCCGCCATTCGGTGAGGTAGGTATGATGCGCTTTGCGCCGGTCGCAGGATGGGTTCGCGCTCAAACCCGGTGGGCATGCATGCGCCAAGCCCGGCTCTGCCCGCATTGGCTCCATGGGGTCGTCCCGCGGTCGCATCAGGCCACGTCATAGTTTAACACAGGGCGTCGCCAATTCAACTTGCCCCGATCCGGCCGACCCTCCGGGCGCATTGCGGCAGCCGTAGCCCAATGCAAATCGGCCCGGGACAACCTTGGCGGGGCAGCAGCGGGGCCGCGCCCGCCTGCACCACCGGCTGAGCGGCCTCCTCGTCATCCACGGCAGAGCCCACACCGCGTGCAATAGTGCTCATGAGCCCGCAGCCACCGAGGAATATCGTCCGCCTGTCGGCAGCGTTTTACCTGCCGATGATGGCCAGCGGTGCATTCATGCGGCCGCCGGGCACGATTCGCGTCGACGATCCCGGCCGTTTGCTGATGGGCCTGGCGGCCGCGCTGTTGATCGGCCTGCTGGTGGTGGGACTGAGCCGGTTCGCCGCCCGCGGCACGGGCTGGGGCCGCGCGCTGCACAGCGAGTTCCACAGCGTGCTCGGTGCGCTGGATTCTCGGCAGATATTGCTGTTGGCCCTGCTATCGGGCTTCGGCGAGGAGCTGCTGTTCCGGGGAGTGCTGTATCCGAGGCTGGGATTGATTGGGTCGGCCCTGCTCTTCGCCGTTCTGCATTTCCCCTACCGCAAAACGCTGATCCCCTGGAGCGTGTTTGCGTTCGTGCTGGGTGTGGTACTGGGCGTTTTGACGGGTGCCTCGGGTTCCCTTTGGCCGGCGATCTTTCTTCATTTCTTCATCAATTATTACAATTTGCACGACCTGACCGGCGATTCACCGCTGACCCCGGACAACTGACGATTCTCTTGATCCCGTGCCGCCGCGAGCCTGCCCGCGCCGACGTCCGGTGCGGCCGCAACGCTTCGCAGGCGGGCGGCCGCCGCCCTACGGGCAGAGATTCCGAAATGTTACCCTTCGGTGACATTTTCTCTCCCCTCCTCTGGTATGATAGCGTAGCAATCAGGATTAACCGAAAATCATAATTCATAATTCAGACACATAACGCGCAGGTGACAATGCCCAGGTTTCATTACGGCCGCCGGGCGAAAGCGCTGTCGGCGGCACTCGTCGCCGCGGGATTCGCCGCGATGCTGCTGCTCCCGCAGTCAGGCGCCATCGCCGGGTTCTGGTTTTCGGAAAAACCGCTGCCGGAGTTCCAAAACCAGTCGCCCGCCCTCTGGATCAACTCCAAGCCTTTAAAAAAGGCCGACCTGGCGGGCAGCGTGGTGCTGATCGAGGTCTGGACCTCCATATGAATCAACTGCATTCGCAGCTTCCCGTGGGTCCACGGGATGAAGGAAAAGTACGGCGATTCCGGATTTCGGGTCATCGGCATCCACACGCCGGAATTCGACTACGAGAAAGACCGCAAGCGCGTTGAGCGCGCCGTCGCGCGGTACAAGCTCGATCATCCCGTGTTCATGGACAATGACTACGGCTACTGGAACGCGCTGGGAAACCGCTACTGGCCGAGCTTCTATCTGGTGGACAAGGCGGGGAACATTCGCGCCAGGCACGTGGGCGAGCTTCATGAAGGAACGGCGAAAGGCAGCCGCTTCGAGCAGAAAATCAAAAATCTCCTGGCGGAAAAACCTTCCTGAGTGGGACTGGTACTACGTCGCTGGCTTTAACCGCCGATGGACGCAGATAAACTCAGATATAAATATATGCCTGTCCCCCAGTTCTGCAGCGACGGTAAATTTGACTCTCTCCCGTGCTCGCTGGACTATCGGTAACCGCCTCACCCCCGCACCCTCGTAAGCCCACCGAGCGCGGGATCTTCATCGCCGGGGGCGATAGAAGCTGTCCAGCATGCGCCGCAATTGCGGCTCATCGTCCGCCGTTGCACAACCCTTCTCCTCGGTGGCAATCCGACAGAGAACCGTCAACCAGCGCTGCTGCCGGGAAATTCTGAACCCGATCGTATTGACCGTGACCAGCGGGTGGTTTTTCTTTGCCTGCTGCACCGTGTCTAGGGTTTCACGGGTTTTGCCGCCATCCTCCCCGTCCGACACCACCACCAGCACCGGAAAGCGTCGCCCCGAGCGATAAAGGGCCTGGTCCCGCGGTTGGGCGAAAAAATCCAGCGCCTTAACCACGGAGCGGTACAAATTGGTGCCGCCGGCGGTACGAAAGCGGTTGACTTTTGCAATGAGGGCCTCTCGATGATTGCGCTTTCCGATCGTTATGAACCGCCCGGATGGCACCCGGTCGACCAGGATCGGGGCCATCTGCTTATTGAAGGTCCAGACCTGCACACGGGTTTCCGGCCCCATCCTTTCCAGCACGTGGATCAGTGCCATCTTGGCCTCGTCCAGCCGCGTGCGCTTGCGGCCCACGACGTAGTTGAGCATGGAATCCGAAGTGTCCACCAGAAACACCACCGAGGGGTATCGCGGCGGATCGGGCGGCGAGGCCGGCGGCGTTGCGGGCCGTTGTACAGCGGCTTTCGCAGGGGGCGGCTCCGCTTGCTTCGGTGGCGGCTGCGCCGGCGGAGGCGCGGCCTGGGGCGGGGGTTTTACGAACTGGGTGCCCTGCGTTGACGTTCTCGCATCGTCGGACAGCTGCGCGACGGCGTTCAGCGGCGCCAGCAACAGCGCCACCATCAACACCACGCGTAACGCCATCGAGAGGCGCTGACGTTCGCCGGGAGCGGGTAGCTCCGGCTTCTGATCAGGCTGCGCCCAACCGGGCTGCATTGCGGTGAACATGGGCGGGTGTCTCCCGGCCGCTGCGGAGCCCCACCCGCCGCAGGCCGCGCGCGGGTGCAGGCGGGTGCGTGCCATTCTACTCGCTATGATATTTTACTGGCGGATAGTCTACAGGCACGGGCCATGGATTTCCAACACCGCGCATTGCCGGGACAGCCGGCTGAGTTTTCCGGGTCGCCGCCTGGCCTTGAGCTAGCCTTGATTCCGGCGGCGGGCTCGGGCCTCCTCGAACGCGGCGAGGGTCTCTGCGAGAAAGCGTGATTTGGAGAAACGCCGCTCCGCCTCCCGGCGGCCACCGGCCCCGAGCGTTTCCCGCAGCGCGCCGTCGGCGATGAGCCCCTCCAGCGCCTCGGCCAGCGCTTGCGGCTGGTGCGAGCGCGTCACCCGCCCGCTGACGCCGTCCTCGACGACCTCCGGCAGGGCTCCGGTGGGAAACGCGACGACGGGCACGGCCACGGAGAAGAACTCCTCAGCCACCCGGCAGTTCACCTCCGAAGCCAGCGAGGGGATGACGCCGAGGTCCGCCAGCCCCATCACGCGCCGCACGTCGTCGCGGAAGCCCAGCCAGCGCACGTTTTGTTCCAGTCCCAGCTTTAGCTCGCGCCGCTGCAGCTTCTCGCGAAACGCCGGCGGATCGTCGAAGCGCTTATCCAAGACCAGCAGCACAAGGTGTGGGTGGCGCTGTTTGAGCGTACCAAAGGCTTCCAGGAGCCGATCGTGCCCTTTTTCCGGTGCGGCACGCCCCACAATGGCCAACAAAAATGCGTCCTCCGGCAGGCCCAGCTCCGCCAGCAGGGCTTGGCGTTCGGCACTGCGCTGCTCAGGCGTGGGTAGCTTGGGGAGGTCGACGGGGTAGTAGATGGTGCGCACCCGTTCCGGCGGCAGCTTCAGCGCACGCACCATCTGTGCGCGAACCACCTCCGAGGAGGCGATGAGTCCATCACACCCGTCGCGATACAGCCGGCGGTTCAGCCAGTGGCCTCGAATGCGGCGCGCGCTGCCTCGGGTGCGCACGACGGCCACGTCCGGCTGCCCGCGCGCCGCCAGCAGATGCCAGGGTGTCTCCCGCGAGCGGAACACGTCCACGATCTGCACCCGCTCGCGGGCCTGAAACTCGGCCATGGCCCGCATTGCCGCTCTCAGCCGCAGCGGGCGTGCTTCCCAAAGGGGAATATCGGTAAGCGTGTCGAGGCCACGGGCGCGGAGCTGGGCGCCGTTATACGTACCCCGCCGCGTGAGCACCCATACGCGGTGCCCATCGGCTTGCAATAGCTCGGCCAGCACCGCCGCGTAGGCCGCTTCGGCGTTCCACCAGTGTACGTAGGAGCTGATGACGACGTTCACGGGGAGGCGGCCGGATCCTCGCTGCGAGGGAAGCGGTGCGGCTAGGGACGGATCTGGCCATTGCCCCGTACCAGCCACTTCATCGAGGTCAGGCCTTCCAGGGCGAAGGGGCCCCGCACGTGCAGCTTCTGGGTGCTGATGCCGATCTCCGCGCCCAGGCCGAACTCCGCGCCGTCAACGAACTGCGTGGAGGCGTTGTGCATGACACAGGCGGCATCCACGCTGGCCAGGAAGCGCTCGGCCCGTTCGCCGTTGGTGGTGTAAATGGCCTCGGTATGCTTGAGTGAATGTGCCTGGATATGCGCCAGCGCCGCGTCCATGGAGTCCACCGCGCGCACGGCCAGAATATAGTCCAGCCATTCCGTGTCGTAGTCCCCGGCCGGATCGAGCGCCTTCAGCCGCTCTTCGGGCAGTATGCCCGCCATGGCCGCGTGGCAGGCGGGATCGGCGCGCACTTCCACCGGCGGATCGGCGGAGGCCAATCGTTGCGCCAGCGCTTTGCCCACCGCAGCGGCCACTTCCCTGTGCAGCAGCAGCACGTCCAGCGCGCCGCAGATGGAAACGCGGCGGGTCTTGGCGTTCACGATCAGGTCGACCGCCTGGGCCGGCTCCACCTCGGCGTCCACGTAGACGTGCACCACCGAGGCGCCCGTCTCGATCACCGGCACCTGGGCGTTGTCCCGCGCAAAGCGGATCAGCGAGAGGCTGCCGCGGGGAATGATCACGTCCAGCACGTCCCGCAAACGCAGGAACGCCCCGGTGACCGCGCGCTCGGTGGAATCCAGCAGCTGCACGGCAGCGGAGGGCAGGGCGCTCCGCTGCAGCGCGCGGTGGATGGCCTCCACGATGGCACGGTTGGAATGGATGGCGTCCGAGCCGCCCTTCAGCACGACGGCATTGCCCGTTTTCAGGCACAGCACCGAGGCGTCGACCGTCACGTTGGGGCGGGATTCGTAGATGATTCCGATCACGCCCAGCGGACAGCGCACGCGGCTCACCCGCAACCCGTTGGGCCGATCCGTGGCGTCGATGACCCTCCCCACCGGATCCTCCAGGGCGATGACGTTGCGGACGTCGCGGCAGATGTGCTCGATGCGTTCCCGGGTCAGCAGCAGCCGGTCGATCTTGGGGCCGATCCCGGCGCGCTCGCCGGCCTGGACGTCCAGGGCGTTCGCGGCCAGAATGGCCTCGCTGGAGCGCAGCAGCTCCTGGGCAATCAGCTCCAGCGCCTCGTTCTTCTCGGCGGTGGTGAGCAGGGCGGTGCGGGAAAACGCCTGCTTGGCGGCCAGAGCCTTTGTCCGGGTGAACTGCTCGGCATCGACGCCGTGCCCTTCCGCGGGGTGCCTTTGTTCCATTTCCTTCCAGCGCAAGGTTGCCAAGGCCGCGCAATGGCCGATGCTTCGCGGTGGTTGGTTTCTGATGTCAGTAGTATCAGAGGCTCTTATACGAATTTGCATGCAAAAGATAACAAATTGCCGCGTGCCTGAGGAGGGCGCCTCGGCGCCGTCTCGCCCATCCTGAGCTTGTCCTGAGCCCGTCGAAGGGCGCAGTCGAAGGGAAGGCCGCGGCGGACATTATACCCCGTTGCGAAAGACCGCGCACTTCGAGACACGGGGCAGAGCCTCGCTCCCCAGGAACGCGGTAACTTGTCGTTTGTAATTATTCGAAGGCAACTTGGTATTATCTGGAATCTATACCCGGTAGATGCGTCTGCTCGAAGGAGAAGGGGTCCTCCTCCGTCCGTGGTTCGCGAACCCTATCCCGAATGCCCTTGATTTCCTCCGAAGCGACGTAGGACCGCCCGCGGCGGTCGCCGATCGTGATCAGCAGGCCGTGGTCGGCCAGCGCCTTCAGATCGCGGCTGGCAAGATTCTGGGACACTTCCGCCACCGAACGATAGGAGGCATGGCGCGCCCCGCCTCAGCGCGGCGCCATGCGGATCGCGCCGTCCAGGCGGATGACGCTGCCGTTGAGCATGGGCGTGGTGAGGATCTGGCGCACCAAGTCGGCGAACTCGTCCGGCCGGCCCAGCCGCGCGGGAAAGGGCACCTGCCGGCCCAGCGAGGCCCGGGCCTCCTCCGGCAGCCCGGCCAGCAGCGGCGTGTCGAAGAGGCCCGGAGCGATCGTCATCACGCGGATGCCGATTGCCGCGAACTCGCGGGCGATGGGCAGCGTCATTCCCACGATGGCGCCCTTGGAGGCGGAGTAGGCGGCCTGCCCGATCTGCCCCTCGTAGGCCGCCACCGAGGAGGTCATCACGATCGCGCCGCGCTCGCCGGCCGCGTCCGGCTCGTTCTTGGCAATGACCTCGGCCGCCAATCGCAGGGCATTGAACGTTCCGATGAGGTTCACCTCGATGGTCTTGGCGAAGAACTCCAGCGGCATGGGAGCTTCACGCCCCAGTACGCGCTTGGGCGGCCCGATGCCGGCGCAGCAGACGGCGAAGTGGACGGCCCCGAAGCGTTCGGCGCCCTGATGCACCGCGGCGGCCATCTGCTCGGCGCTGGTGACGTCCGTGCGCACGAACAGCGCGCGTTCGCCCAGCTCATCGGCCAGGGCGACGCCACCTTCTTCCGCGAGGTCCGCGAGCACCACCTGGCCTCCGGCGCCATGCACCATGCGCGCGGTAGCCGCCCCCAGCCCCGAAGCGCCTCCCGTCACCAGCGCCGTCCTTCCCGCGATGTCCATGCAGCCTCCTAATTTCCCGTCGACCCTGCGCATCGCTGCCCCCAATTGACATATCAGGAATGTGCCACGGTGAACACCCGCCGCGCCATGCACCCAGGGCAAACGCATTCTAGGACGCCGGCCGGCGGCAACCTCACCCCCGCGTCCTGCCGCAGGCAGGACGCTGCCCCCTCTCCGCAATCGGAGAGGGGGCACCATGGCCCCGGTTGTCGGGCACCGACGAGACTACATCCTTTCCGCCCCAGTAATCTCGGTGTCTGCCAGGCAGGCCGTTTTTCCGAGTGTGCCCCGGGGGCCTCTGCTGTCCCTCTCCGTTTGCGGAGAGGGACCGGCCCGCCAGGGCCGAGGGTGAGGTGGGCTCCTCGGCCATTCGGCTTCTCAGGAGAATGCGTTTGCCCTGGCCATGCACCCCGCGGCGACTCCGCAGCGCCCCCAAAAGCGCTTGCACCCCCCGCCGGAAAAATGGGAAACATATCACGCGGCGGAAGCCGGGAGCGAACGCACCCACTCACGGGACACAGGCGGCCATGAAATACACCGTTTTACCGGACACGGATGCAGAGGTGTTCGAAATCCTCCAGGGCGAAGGCCGGCGGGAGATGGAGGGGCTGGAGCTGATCCCGTCGGAAAACTACGTCAGCCCGGCGGTGCTGGAGGCGCTGGGCACCCTGATGACCAACAAGTACGCCGAGGGCACGCCCGGCCGGCGCTACTATGGCGGCCAGACCTATACGGACCGCATCGAGTCCCTTGCCATCGAGCGCGCCAAGGCCCTGTTCGGCGCGGATCATGCGTCCGTGCAGCCGCTTTCCGGCGCCGCCGCCAACCTCTGCGTCTACGCCGCATGGCTGGAGCTGGGGGAGACCGTGCTGGCCATGGATCTTTCCCACGGCGGCCATCTCACCCACGGCGCGCCGGTCACCTTCGCGGCCAAGGCTTACAATTTCCTCCGCTACAAGATGAAGGACGTGGAGACCGGCGAGATAGACTACGACGCCCTGGAGGCGACGGCGCTGGAGCACCGCCCCAAGCTGATCATCGCCGGGTTTTCCTCCTATCCGCGCCAGTTGGACTACCGCCGCATCGCCCGGATCGCGGAAAAGGCGGGCGCCGTAGCGATGGCCGACATGGCGCATATTGCCGGACTGATCGCCGCAAAGGCGCTCCCCAATCCCTTGCAGGCCGGCTTTCAGGTCATGACCACCACCACGCACAAGACCCTGCGCGGCCCGCGCGGCGCGATGATCCTCAGCATGGGCAAGGTGGGCAACCCGCTGCGGGCGCCGGAGAAGACGATCGAGAATCTGCCCACCCTCATCGACCGCTCGGTATTTCCCGGCCTGCAGGGCGGGCCCCACATGAACAAGACCACAGCCATTGCCGTCGCCCTCGGCGAGGCGGCCAAACCGGAGTTTCGCGAGTATGCCCGGCAGGTGCTGAAGAACGCCAAAGCCCTGGCCGGTGCGCTGATGGAGCGGGGTTGCAAGCTGATCACCAACGGCACCGACAATCACCTCATGGTGATCGACAC
>JACZVE010000078.1 GCA_022572825.1 SAR324 cluster bacterium | reverse complement strand
CAATCGCACAGCGTCGCCGCTTCCGATATCCGGCGTTGCTGGCCCGCCGCATTGGCTGGCCGGTCGTTGTATGCCTCATACTCGCACCCACTCTGCTGACGGTCAATCCCGCCCCGGCAGCCCCGCAGACGGGATTTGTGCGAGGCGGCCAGCCGGGCCTCATGCCCGGCACCCTGTTTCCCGGCCAGCCCGAGCTGTTCGCGAACGACGGGCGCATCCGGCTGCTCGTGCTGAAACTGAATCCCTTCGGCCTCACCGAGACGGCCGTGGAGCAGTACGGGGAGATCCTGCAAGACAACCTCATCAACACCGAGCACTTCGACGTGGTCGGGCCGCGGCAGGTCGAGGAGATCATCGAGCGCCTTCCACGCGATCTGGTGGATTGCCGCGGGATCGCCTGCGGCGTGAAGCTGGGCAAGCTGCTCGGCGCCGAGTTCGTGGTGGTGGGCAACCTGCGGCAGGCCGAACCACTGATTGTGCTGGGCGTACGGATCATCGACACGTCGAACAACCTCACCGATTACGAGGAGGAAATCCGCTTTCCGGACGAGACCATGGACGAGGATCTGTTCCGGCTGGCCAACAACATCTCGCGCAATTCGCTGCTCAAGGGGCGCGTGCTCAGCACATCCATCCGCGGCATCGTCATCAGCCTGGGCAGAGTGCACGGCATCCGGCTGGGTGATCACCTGGTTATCTACAAGCAGGAGGTGCCCATCACCAATCTGGAAGGCCAGCAGGTTGATACCCAGCGCAAGAACGTGGCCATCGTGAAAGTGCTCAACGTGAACCAAAACTCCGCGGAGGCCATTCTCATTCACAAGACCGAGGAGCCGCAGGTAGGCCATTTCGTCCATACCTACCGGGACACGCTGCGCCAGATCGAACTGGTCGAGAACACGCGCAAGGAGCTGGATACCGGCATCCGGCTCGCCAACCGCATCCGGCCCCTGGAACTCGCCCCCGTGCTGATCAGCGACACCGAGCGCCAGGTCTGGTTGGATTCCCTCAGGGAGGCGGAGAAGGAGCGCACTTTTTGGTTCACCGTGGGCCTGATCGCCGGCGGTGTGACGCTGTTTGTGCTCAACGACTTCGAGAACGAAAGTTCGGACCGCATTCAGCTTGCGGTCGCCGGCGGCGCGACCGGGTACGCCTTCTGGAAGTGGAACAGCGCGCGCCAGAGCATCAACGACATTATGGTCGAGGGTCGTTCCAAAGGCTATGTGCGCCTCGACCTCACCCCCTTCGTCACTCCCCGGCAGGTGGGGCTGCAGTTGGCCTTTCGCTTTTAGAAAGGCTGTGATTTATCCGAAGAAAAGCAAATGCGGGGGAGCCAGTCCCCTACCTGCCGGAGGCATTAAATCACAGCGCTTCCAGCCGCCCGCGGGGCCATGGCGCACGCCATCACGCCACATCGCGCAGAGCTGATTTCCAAGCAAAGCCGGCCCGCTGTTCTGGCCGCCGGATATCCTGGCAGGTAATGGGATGCTTGCGGCGTCTTGAAGCAGCGCCGTTTTAAAGCAGCACCGGCTTATAGCAGCGCCGCCGCACGGCAACGTGAGGGGGCAATGGAAGGTGCCATTCCCGGCGCGCGGCGCAGCGACGGCAGCCGCTTGCCGCGGGGAGTGGGGAGCCTGGCGAACGCCCGCGGAACCTTGCTCCCCTCGGGTGATGGGGAAAAATAGGAAGCGACTCGGGAGCGGCAGGGAGCCGCTCAGCCCTGACCTGTGGCGATGGCCGGCAAGGAATCGCCGCTTTGCAACTGAATGTGGTCGACCAGCACATTGAGGGTTTCCCCCAGTGTGGGGTCCACCTTGGTGGCCGTCTGCTTTTCCGCGGCAGCGGCCCCGGTTCCGCCTTGCGCGGCCTCCTTGGCATCGCGCTTCGATTGTTCGCTTTCCTCGACCAGTTGGCGCAGCGTCACCGCCTTGCGGTCCTTCTTCGAACGAACGTATTCCTTCACCTCCCGCCCCACTCGCCTGAAGTAGTCATCGGCGGAAACGCGAAGGCGCGAACGCTCCCGCAGCACCGGGATGATCGCGTCCAGCTCACCCCAGGGCTTGAAGGACGCGCGCTGCACCGTATCCCAGGGTAGGGCGTTTTTCAGAGCCGACTCGCCGATATCCAGGTGGTTATTCAGGGAAGGCAGCACGATATCCGGCTCGACACCGCGATTCTGGGTGGAGCTGCTGCCGGGCCGGTAGAATTTGGCCACCGTGGTTTTCAGCCCGCCCAGCCCCCGCGGCAGGGTAATGATGTTCTGCACCGTGCCTTTGCCGAAGGTGGCGCGATCACCCACGACGATGGCGCGCCCGTAGTCCTGCAGCGCACCCGCCACAATCTCCGAGGCCGACGCACTGTAACGGTTGACCAGCACGGTCAGGTGCCCGCGGTAGACCGGGTGGGAATGGGGATTATGGTACGGGTTGATGCGTCCTCGCACGTCCTTGACCAGGACGACCGGACCGCTGTTGAGAAACAGGCCTGCCAGCTTGACGGCCTCATCCAGGCCGCCGCCGCCGTTGCTGCGGAGGTCCAGCACGACGCCGTCCACTCGATCGGAGATGAATCCCTTCAGCAGCTTTTCCACGTCGCGTGCCGCGCTCTTATAATTGGCCGGATTGGCGCTGCGCTGAGCGAAATCCACGTAAAACGACGGCAGCTTGATGACCCCGATACGATACGCCCGAGCGCGTCCCGGCCCGGCGCGCTCGATGATCCGCGCGGTGGCTTCACCTTCCGTGAGGTTGATCTTGTCGCGAACGATGGCCACCTCGTGCCGTTTTTCCACCAGTCCCGTGCCCTTGCGCAGAAATGCCAGGCGCACCGTCGTGCCTCGCGGTCCGCGGATGAGTTTGACGACGTCGATCAGGCGCTGATTGGTCACATCCTCCATGGCTCCGGATTCGCCCTCCGCCACGGCGACGATCCTGTCTTCCGGCTGCAGGTCGCCTTGCCGCGCTGCCGCCCCGCCGGGGATGATGGAAGAGATGACCGTATATCCGTCCTCCCAGCGCAGCGTGGCCCCGATGCCTTCCAGCGACAGTCGCATGGAGATATTGAAGTTCTCCAGGTCGTCGGGGGACATGTACGCGGAGTGCGGATCGTATGCGCTGGTGAAGGCGTTTATGTAGGCTGTCACCACGTCGTTGTGGGTGTAGCGCTTGAAGCGGAAATGCTGGGATCGGTAGCGCTTACGCAGGCTCTCAGCGGCCTGCTCCTGGGACTGCCCGCGCAGCGTCAGCTCCAGCATCTCCATTTTCAGTTTCTTGCGGAACAGGCGCCGGGCGTCCTCCTCGTCCTCCGGGTAGGGCGCATTTTCGCGATCCAACAGGAATGTTTCGTCTTTGGCGAGATCGAACCCCTTCTCGAGCGCCTCGGCGATGTACTTTTCGCGCTCCTTCATCCGGTGCAGGAAGCGCTCGTAGATCAGAAACGCAGTGTCGATCCGCCCGCGGCGAATGTGATCATCCAATGAATTGCTGTAGCGCCGGAACTCGGCAATATCACCCCGCAGAAAATAGTAATGGCCCGGATCGAACCGCGACAGATAACGCGTCATCATCTCGTCCGAATGGGCGTCGTCGAAACCTATCCGGCTAAAATGATTGCGCAGAAACATCCGGGTGATGCTGGCGACGTGGTCACCCGTCAGCTCCGGAGCGGCCTGGGCGCCGAGCGGCGAGCAAGCGGTGGCCAGCAGCACGGCCAGCAGAATGGAAGCTATTCGAAGTGTACGATACATGGCGTTTCGAACGATCAATTGGCAACCGAGCCGTCGCGCCAATGCGGGGCAGCGGCCCGACCCGACCGCGTTAAACATGCATTAAATGTGCGTTATATGCCGGTGAATGGCAACCTCGGCCGCCCGGGGGCTGCCCGATCATAAAACCAATTATTCCGCAGCAGATGTGCTAGCATTAGCACGGCCCGGGAGGGGGGCAGCGCGCACCCGCTGCATTCGTCGCAATACCGGGTTGCCTGGACGGCGGGCAACACGCATCGCGCGCAACACGGCCAGGGCATCGTGCCCCCGGCGGCCCAGAGAGGTGTTTTTATCTCCGCTGGACGGAGCGAAGGAGTGCCCATGTCTGATCCGATGGACAAACTGATCGCACTGACAAGACAAGCTGGGCGCATCGTCGTCTTCACCGGGGCGGGCATCAGTACGGAATCCGGCATACCGGATTTTCGTGGGCCGGGTGGCGTATGGGAGAAGTACGATCCCAACGACTTTCACATCGACCGCTTTCTCGCCAGCGCCGAGTCCCGCCGCCGCTACTGGCAGCGTAGCACGGATATGTACAATCAAATTCTCCTGGCCCGTCCCAATGCCGCTCACCAGGCGGTCTTGGCGCTGGAGCGGATGGGCAAGCTGGGCGCGGTCATCACGCAAAATATCGACGGCCTCCATCAGGCGGCCGGCACTGCGTCCGATCAGGTGATCGAGCTGCACGGCAGCACCCTTTATATCTCCTGTCTTTCCTGTGGCAGTCGCCACGACCGGGCAACGTTTCAGCCCAAAGTGAGCCCAGCCGGAGATGCGCCCGATTGCGCGCAGTGCGGCGGCCTGATGAAGCCCGCCACCATCTCCTTCGGCCAGATGCTGATACCGGAAACCCTCGCGCGTGCCGGCGAAGAGACAGACGCCTGCGACTTGTTTTTGGTGATCGGTTCCTCTCTGGTGGTGTACCCCGCGGCGGAATTTCCCATCCGCGCGATCCGGGGCGGCGCTCCGCTGGCCATCGTCAACCGGCAGGAAACACCGCACGACCCATACGCCACGGTGGTGCTCAACGACTCGGCTGGCGAGGTCATGTCCGGAGTGATGGCTGCGCTGGGCGTGGAAGCAATTCCTGTCGCGGCGCCCCTGCATTCCTAGCCTGTACTCATCACAAGACGAATCCTCCGGGGAAGCGGCGCGCGACACGCAAGCGCTGCTGTTCCCTGCACCCCGTTTACGGGTTGGTTGTGCGAGGACATTGAAAAAAACCGGTCTCGATTGCGTCGCCGAACGGCCCTCCTGACGCGCGCGCAGCCCGCCTCCCTCTCTCCTTTGCCAAAGAGAGAGGGGAAGAAACGCGCGGCACGTAAGCGTTTCGGGGGTGAGGTTCCCCCTACGGCACCTCACCCCGCCGCCGTCCGGGCGGCACCCCTCTCCTTGCGAAGGAGAGGGGGAAAAGGAGCCACGGGGGAGAGTGCGTCGTCGTATCGACTGGCCGGAGGGCGGCGGGGGCCACCGGCCTCCCTTCGACCAGGCTCGGGACCGGCTGCCGGGGAGAAATGCGCGGCTCGCAATCGCTGCGCCCCTTGCCTGCCGTGGCGGGAGCGATGCCCGCAGCGGGTGCAGGTGGGTCAGGTGCCTGACGCGGCAGCTTGCTGGCGGGGCGAGGGGCCCTTCCCGCTCTGGCGGAGAATCACGCGCTCGTCACTGGGGTCAAGGATGACCGTGCGGTTGCGCCCCTCGCGCTTGGCCCTGTACATGGCCTTGTCGGCCAGGTTTATGAACGATTCCACGTTGCGCGGGCCCTGCTCCATGGCGCCGGAGACGCCCAGGCTCACGTGCACCTTCATATGCAGCTCATGATAGCGGAAGTCCTCATCGGCAATGAGCTGCCTCAATCCATCGGCCACGTGGTAGGCCAGCTCCATGGGGGTCTCAGTCAATAGCACCACGAATTCCTCGCCGCCATAGCGACAGGAAATGTCCTGGGCACGCCTGTGGCTGCGGATGAGGTGCCCCAGCCCTCTCAACACCGAATCCCCACAATCGTGGCCGTAGGTGTCGTTGACGCGCTTGAAGCGATCGATATCCAACATGATCAGGCTCAACGGCCGGCCGTACCGCTTGAAGCGGCCCCATTCGGTGCGGATTCGGTTGAGGAACTCACGGCGGTTGTAAAGTCCGGTGAGCAGGTCCGTCGTGGACTGGATCTTGAGAGACTCGTTCAGCACCATCAGGGCTTTATTTTTATCTGCGATATCCCGTAGGGCCTTGCGCAGCCCGCGGTTGGATTTCGATAGCTGCCCACTGCGCTCCCTCATCTCGGCTTCGAGTTGAGCCTTGTACGCCTCAAACTCGGCGAACAAATTGCCGTTTTCCGACAGCTTCAGGTAGGAAGCGCGCTCAAACTGCCGTGCTTCCCAGACCTGTCGGATGGCCCGGGCGAGCTGGTGCACGTTGACCGGCCGGGACAGGAGGAAGTCGACGCCCGCCCGGTTCGTATACATCAGCAAGGCTTCCGGCTCGTCCCGCTCAGTCACGACGATTTTCTTCGTGGCCGGCGAAATTCGACTCAGCTTTTGCAGAAACTTGATGTGATTGCTCGCCGTTCCCCGCTGCGGGGCGACGACGATGTCAACGGGCCGGGATCGAAGCAGCTGCAGTACTTCTCCCTGCTTTTGGGCACGCAAAACCGACCACCCCTGCTTTTCCAGTGCCGATGCCCATTTGCCGGCCGGTTCGTTCCGATCGACCAGCAGGATCGCCGGGCGGCTTCCATCTGTGGCGGATTGCTCGGTTGTGCCCGATTCGCTTCCAGCCATCGCGTCAATTCCGTTGCGGAAAAGTGTACAGAAAAGGGCAATTTCTTTACCTTCTCACGTATCTTCACGCTTGGCTAGCCCAAATTGAACGGCACGCTGCCCAGGGGAGCGTGGCGTCCCTATCCTCGCTCAAGTTGAATCGCCCAGCAAGCGCCAAACGCGGGAAGAGGCGCGCTGGGGAACGGAAAGGGGAGTGGCACCCATGCGCAACTGGTATCGCCGCCCACCGGAAAGGAACGGCCATGCGTCCCTCCGGCGCATTCAGATGCGGGTAAGTTTGACATTTGCTCCACAACTCTTAAAGGAAAGGGTGTATTGCAAGTGTGCCCGCCCTGCTCGGGCGCGGCGGTTGTGCTTTGGGTCCGTGGAGATGCGGCGATGATCGACCAACAATTGCTGGAAATTCTCGCCTGCCCGGAGGACAAAAGCCCGGTGACACTGGCCGACGAGGCGCTGGTCGCCACGATTAACCAGGCCATCGCCGCGGGGCGGCTCACAAACCGGGGCGGAATTGCCGTTTCCGAGGCGATCGAGGGCGGCTTGGTGCGCCAGGACGGCAGGTGGCTTTACCCGATCCGCGACGAGATTCCGATCATGCTGATCGAAGAGGCGATTGCCCTGCCCCCGCCAAAGGCCGACTAGCCGCATCTGCAACGGAACAACATGGTCGCCGTCTCGTTTGTCCATCAAAAAGGGGGCACTGGCAAAAGTACGCTTGCTATCTCCAGCGCGGTGGCTTTGGCGCAGGCCGGCAACCGGGTGCTGCTGCTGGATGCGGACTATCAGGGGACGAGCAGCGAATGGGGCAACCGCTTCGGACACCGGTTCCAGGTCGCAACCCGCTCACAGGTACAGCCGATCCTGCACAGCGAGATGCCGGAATTGCGCAAGGCGTATGAGTGGATCGTAATCGACTCGCCGCCAACGTTATCGGAGATGACGGAGAGCGTGGTGCGGGCCAGCGACACGGTGATCATTCCCGTGCGGCCTGCGTTGCCGGATATATGGGCGCTGCCGTGGCTGGTGGCGATTATCAGGAAACTGGGGCAGCGCGAAAAAGTCGCGGTACCTCGCGTCGTGTTCAACCAGTACGCCGGCGAAGATCTCGCCCCTTTGCGGGAGCAGATCAGCGCCTGGAACCTCCCCGTGCACCCGCATACGATTCCGGTAGACCTCGCATTTCCGGCGGTTTTTTCCGGCCGACCGTTGCCGGGGCCGCTTGCCGAGCATGTGCTGCGGTTAATCGACCCCGGGCAATGCTGAAAGCGGCGGCGACCTGGGCCGCCGACGGGTCGGCAACCTAGTCGGCCAGGAGCGGTTCGGGTGGACGGCTGCGGGTGAGTTCCCAGGCCGATTCAACCATGGAAGTGAGCTCCAGCTGGGCCTCGCGACTGACCTCGCCAAAATTTTCCGCACGCATGGCCAAGATTCGCTCCGCGAGCGCCGGAGCGGATTCGTGCAGGCTGTCGATGGCTTCGGCTCGATCCGGCCGGTTCCCCTCCATCAGGGAAACAATCTCATTGCGCTGTCGATACTGCTCTTCGTGCAGAGCGAGCAATTGATCCAGCGCGTCGCGCAGGTGGACGACGCGCTCGCGATGGGCTGTGAGTACCTGCATTGCTCCCTTATAGGGCGAACGTTCCATAGGATGAAGGCCTCAAAGAACGCCGGCGCCCATGGACACACATCGCGTGCCCGCACGCCTGCGCCCGCTGGCCTCGCGGGGGCGGGGCCGCTGTGCCCTGGGGTGGGGGCCTCCCGTAAGCTAGAAGGCCCAGCCGAGGGTCAGCACGAACAATCCGGGCAGACCGGACACCTTGTTGAGGTTGTCAGCGAGCTCATTCAGATCCGCTATGGCCGCATCCCTGTCGGCCTGGGTTGTCAGCGCGGTGAGATCGCCCAGATTGATGTCGCTCGAAACGCTGTCGTCGACCACGCCCGAGAGCAGCAGCCAGTCCAGACCGATCACCAGCCCGAAATCCATGATCCACTGGTTGCCGAATCCCAGCGTGGCGACCGTGGCATCGGCGTTCATTTTGGATCGTATGGTGCGGGCGCCCAATACGCTATCTATGATTGTCACCGAAGCATTGATGTCCCATTCGCGTTTGTGCGCGGCCAAGGTGACGTGAAAGGAATTCCCCGGAAACCATCTTATGAATGCGCCCAAGTTATCGTAGCTGCCGTCGACGAATTCGCCGGGCTCCGAATCGGGCACGTCGAATTCGAACGGCCCGAACTCTCCCTTCTTGTTTTGGATCTTGATGTTGGCGGAGCCATACTCCGCTCCGATCAGCCAGCTTTCCCCCAGGTAAATTCCCACCGCGACCGGTTGGGTGGCCAGGGTGGGAATGTGGATCCCGACGGGGGATATGCCAACGAATAGCAGGCTGTCGGCTCGATTCTGACGGGTCGTCGCCCCGATGGCTGCCGAGGCGAAGGCCAACAGGCCGGCAAGCAGGATGATTGCTTTTTTCATGCTCCCCCTTTCAAGGAGTGGACGATGGGGAATGCACAGACGTCTCCGCAAGAACATCAGCGCTATCCGCGGTATACCTATCCGAACGATTGGGATCAATGCCAGTTCCATTCTTGCTTCCACGCGAGGCGACCTGCTAATGCTTCAATCAACCCCGCTCATGACGCGGCGCCGGCGAACCTCCGCATCCGTTGCTGTCCCAGTTTGGATGATCCAGTTATGGCCAATATACAGAAAGGCAAACAGATTTTCATGGAGACCCTGCTGGCCGAAGGCGTGGAGTACATCTTCGGCAATCCGGGCACCACGGAGCTGCCCTTGATGGACAGCCTGATCGACTATCCCCAGCTACGCTATATCCTGGCGCTCCACGAGTCCGTCGCCGTCATCATGGCGGACGCCTACGCCCAGGCCTCGGGCCGCGTGGGCGTCGTCAACCTGCACGTGGGACCGGGCCTGGGCAATGGGCTGGGCGGCCTCTACAACGCGTGGGAAGGCGGTACGCCCCTGCTGCTCACCGCGGGACAGCAGGACAACCGCATGCGGCTGCGCGAGCCGCTGCTGGGGCACGACCTGGTGGCAATGGCGGCCCCGCTCACCAAGTGGAGCGTGGAGGTCACGAGCGCGGATGAAATGGCGCACATCATCAATCGCGCCTTCAAGATCGCGCGGGAGACGCCCAGCGGGCCGGTGTTCGTCTCGCTGCCGATGAACGTGATGGAGCAGGACAGCGCCCACGGCCCCATGCCGCCGGCGCGGCGGTTTCCCCGCAGCGCACCGGACCCGGAAGGC
>JACZVE010000422.1 GCA_022572825.1 SAR324 cluster bacterium | reverse complement strand
GTCTATACTCCTCGTGACAATTGAAGATGAGTTGTCCACGCCACTCAGGCGTTATTGGACGGAAGGCCGTTGATGTACTCCAACACCTCCTCGACGGAAACTACATCCGCGTACTTCGAGCGGATGTCGAACAGGTTGTGATTGTGCACCTCCGGGTCGCGGTCCGCCACGCACTCGTAGGGGACGATGGGGCGGAAGCCGCTGGAAATCGCGTCGACCGCGGTGGCGCGCACACAGCCGCTGGTGGAGTTGCCCACCAGCACGGTCGTATCCGTGCGCAGGCTGGTCAGCAGCGAGTGCAGATTGGTGCCGAAGAAGCCGCTTGGATATTTCTTCAAAATCACAGGCTCGCCGGGATGGGGCTGCAGCCGTTCGTCAATCTGCGCCGCGCGGCTGTTCATGAGCTGGGTCTTCAGGGCCGGAATCTTCTTCACGAACATGCCGCCGTCGACCGCGCCCTCCGTAAATCCGACGGTGAGAAAGATACGCGGCACGCCCTTGGCGCGCGCGGCGTCCAGCAATCGCCGCGACTGGGCGATTTCCTCGCTTTGGTCGAAGCCAATGGGCAGATCGGGGTCCGTGCAGCCGTAGCAGTAATCGATCAGAATCAACGCCGGGTTGTCCCCATAACCGAGCCTGGTTCCGAAGGTGAGGGAATCGTACAGTTCTTGCGCGGATGCCATCTCGCCTCTATATTATTGTTTTGATTGACTTACCGGCAGACCCACAGGTAGAGGGATATTGCCATAGGCGGCCAACCATGTCAAAGAATGACAGGAATCACCCGGCGGGAGAGCGAAGGCGTGCGCGATTCGCGCTGCATTCCTGCATTTTCCAAATTGCTGTGGAGATAGCATGAAACCCAAGGTCTTTTACCAACCTGGCTGAAGCTCGTGCTCCAAGACGAAAGAGTTGCTTTCAAAATGGGGAGTGGATTTCGAGCCCGTCAACGTGCACGGCAATCCGGAAGGCAAGGCGGAGATGGCGCGGCTGGGAATCCCGCTGGTGCCGGCGACGGTGGTGGGCGAGCGCTTTGTACACGGTTGGAACCCGGCCCAGCTGGCGGAGCTGGTCGGCGTGCCCTTTGACGATACGCCCGCGCTCTCACCCCAGGAGTTGGCCGACAGCCTGGACAACGTCCTTTATTACGCCCAGCACCTGTGCAAGGCGTTGACAGCCGATCAGCTGGAGCTTAAGCACCCGCAGCGCGATCGCGTCCTGCGGAATCTGGCTTTTCACATCTTCCGCCTCGGTGCGGCGTTCGTGGATAGCCTGGAGCAGAATCGCTATCTGGAGGCATGGATTGTGGACGGCCCGCCGCCTGAGCTGCGCACCGGCGCGGATCTGGAGGCCTATGGGGAACAGGTGCGCGAGCGCCTCCGCGCCTGGTTCGCCGCGGCTCCGGCGGACGTATTCGACAAGACCATCCCCACCTACTACGGGGAGCAATGGGTGCACCTGCATCTGGAGCGCACCACCTGGCACAGCGGTCAGCACCTGCGTCAGGCGTACGACCTGCTCGAGCGGGATGGCTCATTGCCGGTGCCTCCGCTGGCCGCGGAACTATTCGAGGGACTGCCCATGCCCGCCGAGCTATGGTAGGGGCGAGGCCATCGGGTCGTCAGAGGACTCCTACTGCGTGACCGGCGATACGCCCGGGGACCGTGGCAAGGGCTGCAGTCTGCCCGCTGCCGCCGGTGGCGCGCTGGCGAGGGGACCGCAAGGGCCCGTGCAATTGTCTGGGCGCGGAGGAAAGAAGCACGCGGCGCTCAGCGACGAGCGCCTATAGCGCCCAGGGAGACGGATGAGTGAATGCAACGCGCCGATCAGGTTGGTGCGTCGGACGCCTCCGCGCCCGGGGGTGGTGGCCGTCAGGCTAGTGGATTTGGATCATTTTCCCGTTGAATGACACAACATACCACGTCCCGTTGATCCACAAGCGGAGCGAAGTACCCACATCCACCAGAGAACCATTCCGGTATTTTCTTGCCCGTGGCACCAGGGGCGCCCATTGAAGAAATGCCGCCTTCTTCTTGGATTGTGGGCTGGTGATGATTTCTGCGAATATGAATACGGTCGTGTTCCCGTTTTTTGCTGATTTGCTGCTGACCTTCTCTCCGACGGCAAGCTCGGCGCTGCTCGTCGAAAACGTAGCGGACAGAGCAATCTGCCCGATGAACAACATCACTATCAGGCAAGCCAGCACGCCCCGGTAGTATCGATTCATGGTCGGTGATTTCCTATTCTGAAATTGAAGTGCGAAGATCCCTCACATTAGAACGCGTGAATCGGCCGGTGGGTTCTATCGCAATGATGTCCCGCCTTCGTTCACGGTATGGGCAACAAGCGGGATACCTCCGGCTGGCTGCCAGCAGGGCGCGCTCTCGGCCACCGCACGGCCCTCCGAGCACGGCGCGAAGGTGGCCCGTGTAACGCGCTGCAATTGACGCTTCGGCGGCGCGGTTGGCAGCGTCGCATCGCCATGCTCGGGCGCTGCCGCGGCCCACTGCCGAATGCCGGCTGGGTCTGG
>JACZVE010000077.1 GCA_022572825.1 SAR324 cluster bacterium | reverse complement strand
GAACCGTGCCCGCCGAGCAGCGACTTGCCAGCGGTATTGAGCTTATTTGGGCAACACGCGAGGATAAGTCTGACCGACTAGACCCTGGGAAAAGTTACTTCTGGGTTATTTTGGAGAATATTGAAGAGCGGGCTGTTTATACCGATAGCCCGCAAACCCGCTGATAGAGCAGAGGGGGAGGGATTCGAACCCCCGGAACTCGCCAAAGTTCAGCGGTTTTCAAGACCGCCGGTTTCAACCACTCACCCACCCCTCCGGGAATGGCGCAATGTCCCACTGAAACTGAAACGGGGCCGCAATCGGCAGGGTACGTGAGCGCGCGGTCGCGTGTCAATTCGATGGCGGCTGGGGGCGGCACGCTGGCGGCGTGGCCGGTGGAGGCTCTGCCCGATTGCGCCGGGGGCGCTCCGCCGTGCCTGGAAGTACCGCTAAAAATACAGCCGGGTGATGGTCTCGGCGACGCAACAGGGCTTGCTCTCCCCTTGCACTTCAATGGTGACCTCGCGCACCATCTGCAGCCCCCCGGGCACCTCGCCCACCTCTTTGAGCACCGTGCGGCTGCGCACCTGGGAGTTCACCTTCACCGGCGCGGGAAAGCGCACCCGGTTTAAGCCGTAATTGACGGACAGCTTGACGCCCGGGTAACGCGGCTTGTCCTCGGCGCCATCGCGGGTGAGCATCGGCAGCATGGACAGCGTCAGGTAACCATGGGCAATCGTGTCACCAAAGGGCGATTCCTTCCGGGCCCGCTCAGCGTCCACGTGTATCCATTGATGATCGCCCGTGGCGTCGGCGAACTCATTGATGCGGGCCTGGTCAACGCTCACCCATTCTCCGAGGTGAGTCTCCGCGCCGAGCTTGCTTTGCAAGTCGGCCAGCGCTGCCGCTTTGGACATCGGGTCTCCATATGCCGGCGCAAGCACCTCAGGCGTGCAGCCTGCTGCGCCGGCCGGATCGCGCTATTTTCTGGTATTCGATGGCCTGCTTGAACTCCTCGAGCCCACTGAGATCGTCGTTGCGCAAGGACAGCAGGATGAGGGAATCAAAGTACTCGATCAATTCGGAATTCATCTGTTGGTAAAGGGTTAGCAGGGCGATCGCCTTACGGCAGTAATCTCGGGGGGAGTTGCGGATCATTCGGGCCACCTTCAGCAACTCCTGCATCTGGTCCGCATTGAACGCGTCGATCAATTCCAGCGTTTCCCGTACGTTGTCGTTATGATCTTCGAGCAGCAACACCGAATTGAAGTAGCGCTTCATGTCGTCGGGCGCTTTCTCCCGGTATGCGGCGAGAATCAGTTCCCGGCTGTCGATGTTCAGCTTTTTCGCGTAGTCGACCAGCTGCGCGTCCTTCGGGATGTGCCCTCCAACCACTTTGTTGAATAAATCGTAGGGCACCTTGATGGTGCGGGCACATTCCTTGACATCCTTGTAGTCGTTTCGTTCGATCGCTTCCCGGATCATCGACGCGACGGATTTGGGCTGCGGCCGTTCCTGAATCCTGGGTGACTTCAACGCCATTTAAATCTACTCAATCTGGCAAAGGACAATCCTCTAAACGCAGACGCCCTGCAGGCTCCTATCGTCCAAGCGAATCCTTGTAATATGATTTTTATGATATTTCAAGTACAATAATGATTATTCTTGAACTAAGCTCGCACGACACATCATTGCGCGTAGAGCCCTTCAAGTTCCGATCGGACGTTGGCTCCGCATCGCTTCGCCGCGGCATCTATCATCCTGACGGTGGGAAGCGGACGCGCCCGACGCGTTGAGAACGGAATGCCAAACCGCCAGCACGGGGGTCTTGTCCACCCAGCACCCAAACATCGGGATGCGGCTGTGGGTAAGGCCCCCCTACCATTCCACGAGCAGTGGAGCAATTGCAAGACTGAAACAGAAATAGGTCCTTTTCGGGTGAAAAAATAGCGTCACTGCCGCCAATCGGGGCGCTCCCGGGCCATCTCCGCCAGCGCGCCGGGGCACCTCGCCGCCGAGGGTCGACATCCCCGTCTACGCGATTAGGCACGCCGTGCGCGCCCGTCCGCCGGAAGCGCACTTCGCAGAGGACGATGGAGGTCCATCTGCTGGGTGGATGCCCGGTGCGGCGGCGGCTGCGACCAGCGATACCGCGCGTGGCTCCGAATACGGTGCCACGGACGCCATGAGCGCGACACAGAGAACCTTCGCTCGCCTCTGACCGTTCCGTAAGTGAGGTGCCGTCGCTCCGTGCGCGATCAGAGAAAACATTCGATGGGCGTACGCTTGAGCGCGTTCAGGGACACCGATTGTACAAACGCGAGCCGCAGTTGCACGGGGTAGGTAAAACGTCCCCCCACTGCGCCGAGTGTGACCGGCCAGGGGCGCATAACCAGCGGGATATTGCCTGTGTCGTTGTCACGATTGCGGAATTCCAGTATATAGTAGGGAACTGGGACGTTAGGGGTCGCTCCGAAGTGACCCCCGAGCGCACCTCCGTTCCCGCAGCCCCTTTCGCCAAGCATCCAGACGCCGAGGCAGCAGTGGCACTTTGGGATAAGTTCCTGCCATCGGGAAGCGATCAGGACAAAAAGGCCCAAGAGCTCTGGGCGCGGGCGCTGAAGTACTTTGAAGGCAAGCTGTACAACCGGGCGCTGAAAGACCTCTCCGATGCCATCACCCTGCAGCCCGGCTACGCAAACGACGCCCTGGAGCTGATGCAATCGTTCTCCATGCGGGGCAATGACGAGCAAGCGCTCAGCGTCGGCTTGGCCTTGTTGAAGGTGGAAAAGGAAAACGCGGAGCTGATGAACAAGCTGGGCAATACGTTGCGCAAGCTAGGCTCGTTCGCACGCGCCAAAAAGCTGTACACGATGTGCATCAAGCTCAAACCGCAAAGTAAGGAATACAAGTACAATCTTGCCGCCTGCTCCTTTGGTATTACCGCTGCCGATGGAGAACTCGTGCGGCAGACCAAACAGGTCGAAGCCTACACGGATCCGCGCCGATACGAGTTCCTGGGCACGCAGGAAGAATTCTATCCTGTCCCCAACCAGACTCTCAACGACGACAAATCCAAAGGCCCCGTGGAAGAAGAGGGCGATGAAGCTGTTGAGATGGATGAGGAGTCGCGGGCGCAGATGATCGACCTGATGGTCCAGCAGCTCAAGGAGAACATCAGTGCGTCGCAAGGCGCATGGGAGGACGAGTTTAACCTGGGGCTGTTCTACGATCTGGTCGGCCTGGGCGAGCTGGCGATTCAGCATCTTGGCAAAGCCGCCGAGTTGGCGCCCGAGGAACCGGCGCCCGCCAACAACCTGGGCGTCGCACTGGTGGTTCACAAGGAGAATCTGGAACAGGCGGAAACCGTCCTGCTGCGCAATCTGTCGACCAACAAGTTCGACCGCACGACCGTGCTGAACCTGGGGGTGCTCTATCGCAAGCAGGGCAAGGCCTTTCAGACTCTCAAGTATTACGTGTATCTGGGTGATCTGCTGGCGAAATCGCTGGGAGAATTCAACACGGAAAAAGTCGAACAATTTGCCCAGGAACTTTTCCAGCGCCGCAAGTATCTCGAAGCCATTCCCGTATTCGAAAATCTGGGCAAGGAAAAGCAGGAAGAATTCTGGTTCGAGAAGCTGGCCGTGATGTACTACAACCAGAAGAAAGAGGACCAATACCTCAAGGCTCTCAAGGACCTGCTCCAGATTAATCCGGAAAACGAAGAGTCGGCGGGCAAGATTTCCGCCGCCGCGAAAGGCTACGAGGATCAGGCACGGGAAAAAATTACCAAGGGCAACAAGCGCCATGCCATCTCCCTGCTGGAAAAGGCAGTGAAAATCGAGGAAAGCGCAGAGCGCTGGGTGGAATTGGCCCAGCTTTACGAGGATGAGGGCGAGGAAATCCTGGCCGGTAACGCCCTGAAAAAATGGAAGCAGATCAGCGGTGCCGAAGAGGAGGCGGAAGACGCGCAGCCCACCGCTGAAGCGACCTAGTACCAGCCCATCCCCTGGCGGACCCCCCACTGACACTGAATCCCGCGCCCAATTCGCCGCCCGCCGTGTCCTGCGCCCACTCCGTGCACGCCTATCGCTGGCTCCACCGCCTGCGCCGCACCCTGGCTGCCGGCACCGGTCGCGCGGCCGGCTTCGCAAGGGGCTGGCACCGGGCCTGCTTCCTGCCCCTATTGGTGCTCGTATGGATCGGTCCCGCGGTGGCCGTTTCGCCCGCAAGGTCCGCCCTTGCTGCGGCGCCGGCTGGCTGCCCGGCACCGGCACCCGGCGCGGACTTGAGAGCCTGCCGATTCGCCGGAGCGGATTTGCGCGGGGCGGACCTCAGCGGCTCCGATCTGCGGGGCGTCGATTTTCAGGACGCGGATCTCAGCGGTGCCGACCTCACCGCCGTGCTCGCCGATCGCGCCAATTTCAGCGGCGCCAACCTGCGTCAGGCGGTGCTGCGGGGCCGCTTCGAGCGGGCGAGTTTCCGGCGTGCGGATCTGACCGGCGTGGACGGCCGCGGCGGGATGTTTTACCGCGCCGATTTCGCTTCGGCCGTGCTGCACCGAGCCGACCTGCGCCGCGCGAACCTGCTGCAGGCAGGATTGGAGCGTGCCTCGCTTCAGTTCGCGCGCTTGCAGGAAGCAAATTTGTCCGCTGTGGAAGGGGCGCGGGCGGACTTCGCGGGGGCTGATCTGTCTCGCGCATTCATGACTGGAAGCAATTTCGCTCAAGCTCGATTTCAGGGAGCCGTGCTGCAGCAGGTGAACCTGACACGCGCCTTTCTGGACCAGGTAATGCTCGTGGACAGCGATCTGCGGGGAGCGTATTTCTACGAGACTTCCCTCATCGGCGCGCGAGCCTCCGGCGCGGACCTACGGGAGGCCGTGCTGCTGCGGCCCAGAGTGTGGGACGCGGATTTCGCGGGCGCGCGGGGCCTGCCCCGATGGTTGAGCGATGGGCTGAGCGAAGGCCGCTACAATCCCGAATCGATCTCCCAAGCGGTGCGCGCGGGTTTGCGCGACTTGCGCGGGGCAGACCTTCGGCGGGCGAATCTGCGAGGCGTCGATCTCAGTGGGGCAGACCTGGCCTATGCCGACCTGACGGGAGCGGATCTGCGCGATACGAGTCTGCGAGGTGCGTCCCTGGTTTTGGCGGTGGTGCGGGAAGCGCGTCTGGAAGGCACGGTGTTGGAGTCCACCAACTTGGCAGGCGCGGATCTCACGGGCGCCCGTTTCGATGCGCTGTACCGCAAGGAATCGCAATATTGGGCCAGCGTGGGCACGCCCGAGTGGGTAGCCGCTCCGGGGGACGGCGCGCCGGCGGCCGACAAGCCGGGCGATCCGGACGGTGTTCGCGCCGCACGCCCTGCCCCGCCGCCGCATATACGGGAGAGCGCTGCGCAGGAAAGGTACTGAACGAACGCACGCTGCCAGCTGCCAGGGCCGGACAGCCTCATGCCTCCTGCGCCATGTCCTCGATGGCCTTGTCGCCCAGAGCGATGAGCTCTTCCACTTTGCGACGGGGAAATCCCAATACATTGCCGATGTGGTGAAACTGCTCGCGTTCCTTCGGCGAGAAGTCGCGATCCGCGATAGCCACCCGCATCAGGTCCAGCATCATCAAGGCGCGATTTTTGATCTGCAAATCCCATCCGGCGAAAGCAGACAGGTTTGGGACAGTCTGGTAGGCGATATACTTTTTCAGCGATTCCACCACCTGTGGATTCTTCACGAAAGAAATGGATTGCAGTAACGACTGCGTCTCGGCCTGAGTGACGTTCCCGTCGGCCAGGATCATTGAGATTATGGCCATGGCGAACCACTCGCGCTGAGACTCGTTCATCGCCTCCAGGGGTGATTTGAATTGGTGCGCCATCGTTCTCCCATCGCTGTTTGCTCTTGCCACCTGCCCACAATAAGCCATGCCTGGTTCAAAAATACAATGCACGGCATGCACCGCATCCGAATCTCGCTCGGCTCCTGTCCGGCACCGCCCGAATTCGAATGCGCAGCACGGCCCTCCAATCTCGGCTTGGGTGGTGGATCGCGGATGCGGAATCATTCCGGCCCACGGGGTCAGCAAGATGGCCCGCAGGCCTTGTTTGTGAGAATCGGCAAGGGGCGACAACCGCGCCGGTGCGATCTGCTCTGCCGCGCACTGCTCTGCTGCGAACTGTTAGGCGAACAAAATGCTGGACAGCTTTTGCCGGTAGGTTTGGGTAAGCGCTGAGTTGGGAGGCAGCAGATCGAAGACGGCCACCATCCCCTTGCGCCCGCCATCGTCGTTGAACTTACGCTCGGTCTTGACGACGTGGAGAAAGGCTTCCAGAGCGGCCTCGTAATCACCCAGGAGCGCCGCCTGGCAGGCTTGACTGAACGTCGTGGCCAGTTCAACCGGCCCGGCGCGGTTCGGCTCGGCGTTTTCCGTCAGGTAGATGCGCGCCTTGAGGCTCGTCAGCATCTTTTCCATCTGCTGGCGCTCGGTGAGCCCCTCCAAATCCACCTCGTTGACCTGGGCGACAAACTCGCGTGCCGCATCGAGATCTCCCTGCTCCAGCAGGGCATGGCCCATGCCGATCAGCGCGACGGGGTTCTTGGGTTCTCCCTCCAGCACCTGCCGGAATACCTGCGCCGCCCCTTGCCCGTCGCCTGCCTCCAGCATCCGCATGCCCAGCACGGCATCCTCGACGGCCTCGGAGAGCAGGTTGTGCTCGAGAAAACGCTCCACCTCCCCTTCGGGGAGCGCACCCATGAACTCATCCTGGATTGTGCCGTCAATGAACAGCTTGACGGCAGGAATGCTCTGAATCTGCAGCATTTGCGCCAGCATCGGGCTCTCGTCCATGTTCACCTTGACCAGCTCGAAGCGCCCCGAGGACTGGCTCGCCAGCTTTTCCAGCACCGGCCCGATCACTCGGCAGGGGCCGCACCAAGGCGCCCAGAAATCCACCAGTACCGGGACCTGATGGGACTTTTCGATAACTTTGACTTCGAAATCCTGATCGGTGGCCTCCACGACGTCCGAAGCGGATTCCACGGTGGGATTGATTTCCATGGGACGAAGGCTGGCTGGCGGGGAATGTCCCGGTAACGAGGCGCATGCCGCTGGCAGGGAGTCATCGGCACTGAACGCCGGATGCCGGTGCGTCTCGTGGGTGATCACAATACCCTTGGTACTAAAGGAACGCTTTCTCTAAAGGGTTGTCAAGACAGTGACACTGCAGGCGCGGCCCCGCCGCACGTGGCGCCGTACACCGGACGCGGCGGCGTAATTGCCGGAGTGCGCCCGTCATGATAGGGAATGAAGGATGGAGATTCAGCAACTCGCCCGCCCCGCCGATCTGCAGGAGATCTCGGAGGACATCCTCGGCTTCGATCTGGAGATGGCCAACTCCTTTCGGCACTTGCCCCCGGTCATCTGCATGATCGGCACCGATCGCTACGATGCCGATCGCGCGCTTTGCGTCGTCACCATCGCGTCCATCACGCGGCGCGAGGAGGAAGCCGACCTGATCGCTTGGTTCCTGGATCATCTCAGCCAGTTCAAGGCTCGCCACCCTCGCCCGAAGCTCGCGACCTTTGCCGGCAGCGACAATGACATTCCCTGGGTCATGGAGCGCATTCGGCGCCACAAGCTGGCGCCGCAGAAGGCGAAGGTGATTCAGCAGTTCGACAACCTGGACCTGCGGGTGGAATACCAAAAGCGCACACAGACCAATCAGATCTCGTTGAAGGGGCTGGAGCAGTTGGTGGGCATCGAGCGCAACTCGGGACTCTCTTCACGCAAAGTCAGCTACATTCTCACCGATGTGCTTTCGCGCAACGATCGCCGCGCGTCCATTCCGGAGAAGATCTACGAGTACCTGAAAGAGGACGTGCACAATCTGCTGCTAATCTGGGAGCGCTGGAAGGATATTGCCTTCCACGAACACCTGCTTTCCGAATTCGAGTACCTGAACAAGGTGGTGCAGCTTGTGAAGTACGCCCGCAAGCTGGTCAATGATCCCCCTTCGCGTTTCAACAGTCGTCAGCTTGCGGGTATTCGCGACTTCGCCGATCGCCTGGATGAAGAGTTGGGCCGCGCCATCGCAAGGGAAAGCTTTGCGGAGTTCCGCCTGTGCCCCGTTCCGCCGCTGGAGCCAAAGCACCCCGCCACGCAGCGACTGCGGAAGAAGCACGAACACCTGGCGTCCATCGAGCTGATCGATGGCAAGGACCAGTCCTACCGGCTGGGCCGCCAGCTGCAAAAGCCGAAAGGCTCGCTGGCGCTGGTGCGCAGGGACGGGCGCGTGCTGATGATCAAGCGCGCGGAAAGCGTCGAGCGAGCCCCCGGGTACTGGGGCCTGCCCGGCGGCGTGCTGGAACAGGGGGAAAGCCCGACGCGAGGTGCCGTACGCGAACTGGACGAGGAGCTCAACCTCAAAGGCATCCCCGTTCAGCTACTGGGAACGCAGCCCAGCATGTCCAAGGCCTACGAGCTGTTCTGGGTGGAGGTGCTCGTGGAGGATCCTTCCACCCTGCGGCCCCGCGCCGAAGAAGTGGCGGAAGCGCGTTGGGTGACACCGCAGGAGCTTCTCGCGCTCCAACCGCTGATTCCCGGGGCGGTGGAGGGTTTCCGGCAATTTCTGGGTCCCCGCTGGGCGCCGCAGCAAAAGCGCGCCGGCCCTTCCGTCACGGCCCGGTAACCCGAAAGGTCATGCCGGTGCGGCCGCGCTTGAGGCTCAGATCCGCTTTCACGGGGCCGATCTCGCGGGTGTTCGCCAGGTGGGTTCCGCCGCAGGGAATGACCCAATCGGCGCATTGCCAGTAACGGAAGCCGGGCTTGTCGTCGTCGGGATAGGTGGTGATGGCGTGCCCCTCGGCCGTGAAAGCGTTCAGCCGCTCCAGCACGGCGGCCATCTCCTCATGCGTCAGCAGTTCTTTTTGCTCGTACCGGTTCAGCCCGTATTCCGGCTGCAGGTCGGAGGTTTCCGGAAAGTTCACCGCCCGTGCCAGCACCTGCTCCACGAAGCAGTGCAGCAGGTGCGCGGCGCTGTGCAGGCGCATTTGCCGGTAGCGGAACTCCCAGTCCAGCTTGAGCAGGTACGGCTTGCTGCCGACCAGCACCTCCTCCGCCGCCGCCGGATCCAGCGCGGCCCCCAGCACGTGCAGCAGGCGTCCGCCGGCCCTGCGCGTGTCGACGATCGATAGCGCGGCCCCTGCGCCCAACGCCCGCGCGTCCTCAGCGGGCAGCTCCAGTGTGGCCCGGTCCCCCTTTTGCCCCCCGCCGTGGGGATGGCAGAGCGTTTCGCTGAAAACGAGGGCCGGCCCGAAGCGCTCGTCCTCGGCGAAACCGTCGACCCAGACCATCAGTTCGGTGCGGTAGGCATCCTCGTAGAATGCCGGCACCGTCTCCAGCGCTTGCACCATCGCCGCCGCTCCTTGTCGGGCAATTCCCTGTTGGCTTGGCCTCAGCCCCGCGCCCTTTCCAGCTCGTAGCCGTCCCGGCCGTCGCGCACCACGTAACCCTGCGCGGCGATGAGACTACGACTATGGGCAGAAATGACAAATGACTTGTCAGGGGTTGGGCCTGCCACGTGCCCTCATTAGTGAGTAGCCGTGCTTGCTATCTTGCATCGCCCAACCTAATGCCAACAGTTCGTCACGAAACTTGTCGGATTTCGAATAATCGCGATTCTGTCTAGCCTCAACTCGTTGTCGAGCCAAACAAACAATCTCCGCAGGCGTATCGACCGGACACATCAGACTACTCCCGGTCGCATCGATGATGTTCCCGCCAAGGCCGGAATCTCGAAAGTTAAAAAGGTCCAAGGACAAGACACGGTCCGCGAAGTCGGCCAATTCCTGTTTAGTTTCAGCCGAGACAGATTTATCTTTAAACGTCGTC
>JACZVE010000076.1 GCA_022572825.1 SAR324 cluster bacterium | reverse complement strand
CATCTTGACGCACGACAGCATCCCGTCATGCGACAGAAAACTCAACGAGTCAACCTTGAGGTAATCACGAATCTTCTCCACCGACAACTGATTCGCGATGAGTTCCTTGGGGTCCGGAAAATCGATGCCAAAGTAGCAGGGATGCTTAATGGTTGGACTGGCCACACGCAAATGAATCTCGCGCGCACCCGCCGCCCGCAGGGCGCCACCCCTCTCCTCGCAAAGGAGAGGGGCTGGAATCCGGGAGTATACAATCGGGGGGTTTGCTGCCATGTCCGTACTGCGCCTGGCAAAGCGGTGCACATCGGCTCGCCGAACGGCCCTCGTGACGCGCGCGCAGCCCGCTCCCCCTCTCCTTTGCTAAGGAGAGGGGGAGCGGGGGGTGAGGTTCCAACGACAACGCGTGGCAGGTTATTTTTTGCACGCGCCTTGGTATTAGGCGTTTCGCCCGGCAAAATGAACTGAGGGCCGGGACTGAATGAATTCCATGCATGACCGCCGATGATTCATTTGGAGCGTGTTTCCCGCGTCTATAGGGACGGCGAACGGAAAGTTCACGCGTTGGCCGAGGTCGATGTTTATGTGCCAAGGGGTGCAACCGTCGCTCTGGTGGGCAAGAGCGGTTCCGGAAAGAGCACGCTGCTGCACCTGATGGGAGGGCTGGAATGGCCCAGCGAGGGGCGGGTAACCATCGCCGGGCAGGCTCTCGATGCGTTGTCCGATCAAGCCCTGACGGACTTCCGGCTGCGCCATATCGGCTTCGTGTTTCAATTCTATCACCTGTTGCCTGCCCTGACCGTGATGGAAAATCTGCTGCTGCCTGCCGAGTTGGCGTCCTATGGCGCCCATCAGGCGAAGGCCAAGGCCCTGGCTCTGCTGGCGGACGTGGAGCTGCAGGAGCGGTCCGACACTTTTCCCGACCGGCTTTCCGGCGGCGAGCAACAGCGCATTGCCGTTGCGCGGGCGCTGATGCTCGACCCACCGGTTCTTTTGGCGGACGAGCCCACGGGGAACCTGGATTCGGAAACGGGTCAGCGGGTGCTGGAGTTGCTATGGCGGCTCACCACCGCCCGCGCCACCACGCTGGTCATCGCCACGCACAGCCCGGAGGTGGCGGAGCGGGCCGCGCGCCGCATCGAGTTGCGGGACGGCGGCGTGCTAAGCGATAGCGCCCCGCACCCGCCGCCCACCCCTGCGGCCTCCGCAGCCGCACCGCCACGCTCCTCGATAGGCCGGCATCCATGAAGCCGCTTGCGGCGGTATTCCGGGTGCAGGCCCGCTACTGGTTGCGCCACAAGCTGCAGGTTGTCCTGTGCTTCAGCGGGATCGTCCTCGGCGTGGCGGTTTTTTGCGCGATTCAACTGGCCAATCGGGGCGCGCTGGATGCGTTCGCAGAGGGGGTCGATGCGATCGCCGGCAAGGCCACTCACCGCGTTTACGCTCCCGCAGGCGGTGGCCTCTCCGAATCGCTGTTCCCACGCTTGGCGCTGGCTGAGCCCGTGCGGGCGGCGGCGCCCCTGCTGCGCGACCGAATCGTCACGCAAGGCGCGGAGCGGCTGCCGCTGACGGTGCTGGGCATCGACCCGGTGAGCGATGCCGCCTTCCGGGAGGTTGCCTTCCTGGCGGGGCGGGGGGATACCGCGGCCGCCGATGCCGTGAGGCAGCTCGAGCGGTTTCTGGCGGATCCGGCCGCTGTCCTGCTCCCCGCCGCATTGGCCGAGCGGCTCGCCCTTGGCCCCGGCGACGCGTTTGACGTGGAGACGTCCGCGGGCTCGCAGCGCTTCCGGGTATCGGGTGTCTTCCAGCCTCCCGCGCACCGGCGGCACGCCTTCTCCCGCACGGTGATCGTGGACGTGGCGACCCATCAGGAGCGCTTCGGCAAGGTGGGGCGGCTCGATGCGATCAACCTGATCGTCAAGCCCGGCGGCGAACGCGGGCTGGCAGCGCTGCTGCCGCCAGGGGTGACCCTGGAGCGCACCGGGCGGCGCGCCGAACGGATCGCCCATATGTCCCGCGCCTTCCGGCTCAATCTGGAGGCTCTGGGCCTGTTCGCATTGCTGGTGGCCATGTTCCTCATCTACAACGCGGCCACCTTTTCCGTGGTGCAGCGCGAGTCGACCATCGCCATGCTGCGCTGCATCGGCTCGGCCACCCGCACCATATTTGCCGCGCTGCTGCTGGAGGCGGTTTTGCTGGGTACGATCGGAGGCGTGGCCGGGGTGTTGCTCGGCCGCTGGCTGGGCGCCGTGATGCTGCGCAACACCGGCGCGACCCTTTTCGAGGTGGTATTGAACGTGGAGGCCATGCCCGCCACCGTGGCCCTGGATGCGCGTATCTGGACGGTGGGCCTTGCCCTGGCCATCGGCGTATCCATCGCGGGCGCGCTGCAGCCTGCCTGGGCCGGCGCGCGCGTCTCGCCGCTGGCGGCGGTGCGGATCTCGCGCATGCCCGATCCCCGCCGGTTTCCGCTGGCCCGCTGGGTGTTGGTCGGCTCCGGCGCACTCGCCGTGGCGGCCGCGCTCACCCTGGTTCCCGGCAGCTCACTGCTTGCCGGCCTGATCGGGGCGACGGCGCTGGCGCTGGGCGGTGCGCTATTGTGCCCGCCCGCCGTGGTGCTGGTGAGCCGGCTGGCGACGCCGGTGCTGGGGGCACTGTTCGGCGCCGCGGGCCGTATGGCGGGGCGCAACCTGGGCCGGGCACTCTCCCGCACGGGCATGGCGGCAGCCTCCCTGATGTTGGCCCTTTCCCTGGCGCTGGCGATCGAAATTACCGTGCGCTCCTTCAAGCGCACCTTCGAGATATGGCTGGACCAGGTCGTCACGGCCGACCTGTATCTGCATTCGGCGGTGCTGGAGGACGACACGCCCCTGCCCGGCGGACTGCTGCAAGCGCTGCGGCGGTTCCCCTTCGTACGCGACGTGGCCGTGTTGCGATCGCGCCGAGTCGTGTTGGGAGACCGCGAGGTGCTGGTGCTGGCGGTAGACCTGCCCGCCTACGCGCGCAACAGCAATTTGCCCACGCGCGATGGCAGCAAGGAAGAAGTCTTCGCCCGGCTCGCCGCCGGTGAGATATTCGTCTCGGAGCCGCTGGCTTTTCCCCTCGCCCTGCGGCGGGGGGATGTGCTCACGCTGCCCACCCCGCAAGGCGAGCGCGACTTCGTCATCGGCGCGGTGGTGCAGAACTACTCCGCGCCCCAGGGCGTGATCTACATGGAGCGGCGGCAGTTCGAGGACGTGTTTGGGGCCCCACCTCCCCGGCGTGCGGCGCTGTGGCTGCGGCCGGGAACCTCCCTGGAACACGCCCTGCGCGCCATCGAATCGCTGCCGCAGGCCGGGCGGCTGCACGTGACTCCCAACGCCGAGCTACGCGACAACGCGCTGCGCGTCTTCGACCGCAGCTTCGCCATTACGGACCTGATGGGCGCGCTGGCGGCCCTGGTCGCCTTTATCGCCGTGGTCAGCGCCCTCACCGCGCTGCTGGAAGAGCGCCTGCGCACCCTGGGCTTCCTGCGTGCCATCGGAGTTTCGCGCGGCGTGCTGGGCGCCTCCATGGCGCTGGAGGCGGCGCTGCTGGCCCTCACGGCCGCGCTGGTAAGCTGGCCCACCGGCCTGCTGACGGCGATGGTGCTCATCTTCGTGGTCAACCGGCGCGCATTCGGTTGGACGCTGCAGTTCCTGCCCCAGGAGGGCTCGTACGGATGGCTGCTCGGTCTGGCGCTGGGTGCGGCGCTGCTGGGGAGCCTGTACCCCATCTATCGCGCCACGCGCCTTTCCATCGTCGCGACCATCCGCGAGGAGTGAGACAGGCCGCTAATACTCCTTCAGGCGGGCGTAGCGGTCGCGGTGGTAGGTCGAGTCGCCCAGCGTCACCTCGGCCACGCGGGCGCGCTTGAAGAAAAAGCCGATGTCGTGCTCGTCCGTCATCCCGATTCCGCCGTGCATCTGGATGGACTCGTTGGCGATGAGATGGAAGGCGTCGTTGCAGCGTGCCTTGGCCGTCGAGACGGCGATGGCGGCATCTGGCATGTTCTCATCCAGGCACATGGCGGCGTAGTAGACCGAGGAGCGGGCCAGTTCCGTCTGCACGAACTGATCCGCGCAGCGGTGCTTCAGGGCCTGGAAGGAGCCGATGGGCACGCCGAACTGCTTGCGGGTCTTGAGATATTCCAGGGTCATTCGAAAGGCCTCGTTCATCGCCCCCAGCATCTCCGCACTCAAGCCAACCGTGGCCCGCTCCAGCGTGTCCGCGAGGGCCATGTCCGGGGGAAGCTCGCCTGCCAGGCGGGCCTCGTCATCGACGCGAACGTTGTCCAGGTTCACTTCAAACCGCTTGCGCCAGTCCATGGCGGGGATGTTCACCAGGCTCACGCCGGTGGCGTTGGGGTCGATCAGAAACAAGGCCACGCCTTCGCGATCCCGGCGTCCTCCGCCGGTGCGGGCCGTGACGACGATGCGGTCGGCCGCTTCGGCGTCGGGTACGAATGTCTTCTGTCCGTTCAAGACCCAGCCCGAACCGTCGCGTGCGGCGCTGGTGGCGACGTCGAACGGATCGTAGCGGCTCTGCCGTTCCAGATACCCCAGCGAGAGCAACGCTTCGCCCTGGGCGAGGCGGGGGAGCCATTCGCGCTGCTGCGCTTCGCTGCCCCCCAGCAACAGCACGTTGCCTCCCAACAGCACCGAGGCGAGCATGGGCTCGGGCATCAGGCCGCGGCCCAACTCCTCCATCACCACCACGGTTTCCACCTCGCCCAAATGCTGGCCGCCCAGCGCTTCCGGCAGGGTCATGCCCAGCCAACCCAATCCGGCCATCTTCTTCCAGATCTCGCGGGAGAATCCGATCGGGTCCTCCCGCAGCGAGCGGACGCGGCGCAGCGAGGATTCGCGGCTGACGAACTCTTTTGCCATGGTCTGGAGCATCTGTTGCTCTTCGGACAGGGCAAAGTTCATGGGGCACTCCTTTCGCGTGCGGAAACCAGGGGCGGCCTGGCGGCAAGGCACGGCACCACATGGCCGGCCGATTTCCCGTCCCGGAACCGCCGGCGGTAATCAGTGAAGCTCCCTCGCGTCAAGTTCACGGTGCGCAGCCTGTAATTTATGTGCCTATTCCCTTTCTTAACTGTGTGAATTCGCCACGGATCATCACCGGCGCGGGTCGCGCGAAAACCCACCGCGATGTACCCGCATCGTGCCCCCGTGTGAACCCATACGCAATCCGGCAATTCAAATGAGTGGGATAAAGCCGATAGCCGGCGCGGGAGCATTTCCACCCACCCGGCTTGTGCTAGACTATCGCAAGCTTCCCTGTGCAGGGTGCAGGACTTCACGTCAGAATTGCGGGGCACGGCACATCTCCGCCAACGGAAAGGGGTGAACAGGGCGGCATAATCCGGAGAATTGCGATTGGCGGCTCCCCCCTCTGTTTTTTGCAGAGGGCGGCCGGGGTGACCGGCGAAGCGATGCGCAAGGGGCGCGCGCGGTGCCGACGGGCCGGCATTCGCGTCGCCGGGAGGTGCCACATATCGCTACGCCCCGCGCTTGCGACAGGCAGAGGCGCCGGCTGGCAGGCGGTCGCCGAGCGAGGACACCGGCGCGCCCCTTGCACGGCCTGAAACGATATTATACATCGTGGAGGACGCTCAAGCCGCACGCAATCCGCTGCGGTGGCACGCCGTGGGCGCGAGCGGCATCCCCCCGGCAGAAGCTGGCACCACGCATCGTAGCGCGAGTTATTCAAGGTGAATCGTTCCGGAACAGCCATGGACCAACGTTATGTCGACACGATGCGCGCCTGCAAGGCGATCCTGCGGAACTTGGACCATCTGGACGACAGCGTTACCTATGGTCAACGGGCGGAGTTGAATCGTCTGCTGTACAAGCTCCGGGATTGCCTGGACCAGTTCCTTGCCGCGGAGGAAACCGATGACGGGCTTTGGGTCGGCGAGCGGTAGCCCACGTGCCAACCTTCCCTTCCGATATGAGGCGGGCGCGCTGATTCTGCGACTGCACGTCCTGCCCGGCGCGGCCCGCACCGGGTGGGCCGGCCTGCACGGGGAGCGTGCGCTTAAACTGAGGCTGTCCGCACCAGCGTTGGACGGACGGGCCAACCGGGCCTGTATGGTGTACCTTGCCAAAGCCGCGGGCGTGCCCCGCCGGTTCGTCACCATCCTGCACGGCGAGCACAGCCGCGACAAAATCGTCCGCATCTCACCGATCGACGAGGCGCAATTCCGCGCCCTGAAGCAACAATGGCAGCATTGAACGCAACGGGCCGTCTGCCGCGCCGCATCCTGATCAGCGTCACCTTGCTGCTGCTGGGCGGCCTGGCCGGCGACCTTCTCCATGCCCAGGCGCCCACCCCCGATATCGCCGAGCTGCGTCAGGTGATTGCCGTACGCGATGCGCAAGCCGCCGGGACGCAGCAAGCGGTGGTGGAAGCGGCGCGATCCTATCTGGAAGCCCATGCGGACGGCAAGTATGGCGACGAGGTGCTGCTGGCCCTCGCGGCTGCATTGGCCGACGGTCAGCAGACCCGAGCCGCCCTGGAAGCCTACGACCGCGTCATCGCAGACTATCCGGACAGCCCGTTCCGCGAGCAGGCCATGAGCGACAGCCTGCCGCTGCTGCTGGCGGAGGAGGGAGAGGAATCCGCCGATGCGCGCCTGGACGCGCTGATGGAAGGCTATCCGAATTCACTCCAACGCACGCCGGCCCTGATCTGGAAGGCGCAAACGCAATATGACCGCGGCTCGCACGCGGGCGTGGTTGAGACACTGGAACTGATCGACCCACAGCTGGATCTGTCTCAGAGCCAGGAGGCCGACTTCTACCGCCTGCAAACGCTCGCTCTGGTGAAGCAGGGGCAAAGTGCGTGGACGCCTCTCAACCGCTATTTGAAGCGAAAAGACAGCGCCGAGCACAAGGCCGAGGTGCTGATGCTGGTCGGCGAAATCGCGCGCAACGCCGAGCGGCCCGATGAGGCGCTGGGCTATTACCGGCAGGTGGTGGAGGATTATCCGGTACCGCAGTACCTGGGCGAAGCGCTCTTCCGCCGTGCGCAACTCTTTCACCGCACCCGCCTGAGCCAGGCCCAGGAGGACGTCCGGGCAGCGCGCCGCGAGACGGCCATCGGCTACTATTCCACCTACCTGGAACACGACCACCCGGCGCACCGGGCCGAGGCGCATCTGGGGCGGGGCGCGCTGTACAAGGACGCGGGCCGGCTGGACGCCGCATTGCGCGACTTCAACACGGCCGTGGAGTTGAACGGGGACTACGAGGGTGATCCCCAGGTAGTGCGACAACGGGTCGCGCTGTTGAAAGCGCTTGAGCGGCCCCTCGAGGCGGTGCGGCTGCTGGCCGCGGCGCGCGAGACGCCCGGCCTGTCCCCCGAGGGGCGCACGGCGCTGCAGATCGAGGAAGCCTCCATGCACTACGATGCGGAGCGGTGCGAGCGGGTGGAGGCCCTGCTGAACCCCATGCCGATCATCTCCGATCGCTCAGCGCGTCCGCGCGCGTTTTTCATACGGGGATTTTGCCGCTATCGGCAAGGTCTGTGGGAAAAGGCCACCTTCGATCTGGAAGGGCTCATCAACGACCCCGACTATCAGAATCTGGTCATGGAGCCGCTGCTGGACGCCTATGAGAAATCAGGGCAGGCCAGCCGGCTGGTCAACCTGGGTGAGGAACTGCTGAAGGCAGGCCGCGTGGAGCCGAGCGAGCAGTTGCTGCTCCGGCTGGCAGGCGGCTACGAGGCGCTGGGCGAGCCCGCGCTCATGCTGGCGGTCTATCAGCGGCTGGAAGCGCTGAATCCGGAGGCCGTGCGCCAGCCGGAGTTGCAATTCCGCATGGGCAAGGCCAGAGAAGTGCTGGGGCTGCCGGGCGAGGCAGCGCTGGATTATCGGCGAGCGCTGGAACTTCTCAACGCCCAGGAAGGAGATGCGCCTCCCCTCTATTTGGAAGCGCTCGAGCGTCTGCATCACCTCTACGTGCAAGAGGCGCGTTACGAGGAGCTCACCTCGCTGCTCGCGTCCGCGGATAGCCGGCTCTCCGCACCGGACGACCTGGAAAAGGTGCGGCGCTGGCGGTGGGATATGCAGGTGGATTGGGGACGGAAGGCCTTGCGCGAGGGCGAAGTCAAGCTCGCGGCGGCAAAGCTGGAGGAAGCCTTGGCGGATACGCCCCCTGAAGCGCACGAGCAGCGCGCCCAGGTGGTGGCCCTGCTGGTCGCCGCCCATGCCCAGAGCGATACGCCGGAGAGAAGCATCCAACTTTATGAGAGCGAGCTGCGGGCGCGGCACGATCCGCTTGTCGCGGCGCAGCTCACCGCTGCCGTGCTGACCGCCATGAAAGCGCAATCGGAGCGCTTCATGGAAGAAGGAAAGCGCGGGCCAGCCATCGCTTTTTACAGGCGGGTGCTGGACGAGCTGCCCAGGGAGCGCGCCCAGGTCCGCTACGAGACCGGCCTGATGCTCGATCGGCTCTATCAACGCGAGGGCGACTTTGCCGCCCGGGCGGCCCTGCTGACCGCATTGCGCAAGGACGGCCTGGACGACGACACCAAGCGCGAACTGCGGCTCTACCAAAGCCGGATTTACACCGAATGGGGCGCAAAGCTGCTGGAGGAGGGAGAGGTCGACGCAGCCCGGTTTAATCTGGAACGCGCGTTCTCGTTATTGGGCGAGGAAAACTGGCGTCAGCGCTATGAGGTCATTTCCTTCCTCAGCCGCATCCACTTGCAGAGAAAGGAATTCACCGATCTGGTATTGCGCAACGAGGCGGTGTTGCCCCGCATCGAGGATGATTCGCTGGCGGGCCAGCTGCGGCATTTTCTCGGGCAGGTCTATCTGGAGTGGGGCAAGGCTGCCGATGAGGAAAACAATCTGAAATCCTCCCGCATCCGCTACTACCGGGCTCTGGACTACCTGCCGACGAGCGACTGGCAACGTCGCCTGGTCGCCGCGGCGGGCCTGGCCGCCACGCTGCGAACACGGGGTCAGGCAGTGCAGGCCGCGCAGATACTCGAGGCGGAGCTGCCGCGGGTGGAAGATCGGCGGATACTCCAGCAGTATGCCCTGTACCTGGGGCGGCTCTACCGCGAAGAGGCGCACAACGCGGGCAAGGCATCGAAGTGGCTCAAGCAGGCCGACCTGGGTGCGGCCGATCCGCTGTCTCTGGAGGCGGGTTACCTGTTGGCCGATCTGCTGGCGGCGGACGACGAGGATAAGCCGGCATTGGAGCAGCTACGGCGGTTGGCGGCACGGGACGTTGCCGGCAGCAAATGGGAAGTGCCCATTCACTACCGCCTCGCGGTGCTGCACCACAAGCACAAGCGCCTGAAAGCGGCATTGCCCCACTACCGCATCGTGGCCGGCACAAAGGCGCCGGAGATACGACAGCTTTATCCACGGGCGATCCGCCAGTCCCGGGTGCAGGTGCGCAGGATCGAATCCTACCTCAATTCCGGCGGAGGAAGAGGCATCCAGATTCCCCTGCCGAATTGAACGCCAAGTGACCGCGGGCAGTACCGCCGCATTCGATCGAACAGGACGGCTTCATGATCCATTTGCTATTCGGCGGACAGGCGGCGCTGTTTTTTCTCATCGTCATCGCCCTGGTGATATCGCTTTCCTTTCACGAGTTCGGCCATGCGTTCACCGCCAAGCTGTTCGGAGACGACACGGCGCAGCGCATGGGCCGGCTCACGCTCAATCCCCTCGCCCACATCGATCCGATGGGCCTGTTGATGGTGGTGTTCGTGCCGCCCGACGACCAACCGCAATCGGTGCTTGAGGCCCGCGCCCTGCCGCTGGTTGAAATCGGCGCCGTATGCCTGGTCGAGGCGGTGCCCGCCGACAAGCGCGCCGAATGGCTCGGGGCCATCAATTCCGCCC
>JACZVE010000421.1 GCA_022572825.1 SAR324 cluster bacterium | reverse complement strand
CTCGACGGGGCTCAACATCGTGCAAACGATGGCCTACGTGATTCTTCCTCAGGCGGTAAAAAACGTCATCCCGCCGCTGACCACCAACACGCTGGAGGTGATCAAGGCCACATCCGTCGCATCGGTGGTGGCCTTGCCGGAACTGCTGCGAACCGCGCAACTGGCGCAGGGATATGTGTACAACCCCACGCCCCTGACGATTGCAGCCCTCATCTATCTGGTGCTGCTGTGGCCGCTGGTGCGGCTGGTCTCCCGCTTCGAGAAACGGATGCTGGCGCTGCATTGAGGCAGCGTCATTCCACCACACGCGGCCTCCCATACGCCTGCGATGCAGGCAGGACCGGGAAACGCGGCAGCGGCTCAGCCGCCGATGCTGCAGGCGAGGGTCTTGCTGATGTGGGCGAGCGGGCGGTCGCTTTGCTCGCGCCACTGATTGAAGGCGTCCTGAACGCCGGCGAGATCCCGCTTGGAGGCGGGAGTGCGCTGGACGACTCCGGCCGCGATCAAGGCCGCCGTGACGTCCTCGTTCAGAAAGAACGAATCCTTCCCCATGCTGCGCAGGAAGATCGCGCTGGTGAACCCACCGAGTCGGCTGCCTCGCTTTTTCAGGAGCGCCAGCAGGCCCACGAAGTCCGTCACGGGCCAATCGGCGAAGAAAGCCGCGGCCGTGCCATGCTCGCGGGCCAAATCGACGAGGAAGGCGGCGTTGTCGCGCACAGCCTGGATCTTCCGGGCATTGCGGACGATCCGCGCGTCGCTGAGCAGTCGGCCCACATCGCCCTCTGACAGGGCAGCCAGGCGGGCGGGGTCGAAGCCCGCGAAGGCGGCCTCGAAGCCCTCCCACTTGTTCTCGATCACGCTCCAGACGAAGCCGGCCTGGAAGACGCACCGGGTCATGCCCGCCAGCCACCGGTGGTCGGGAATCGCGCGCAACTCCACCGGCGTCTTGATCACCGGCATCAGCGCCTCCAGCGCAGCGTCACCGCCTTTGCGCCCAGCCGCCCGCTCCCAGATCGTTGCGAACGCTTCCATTGCCACCGTCCTGTCTCTGCTTCGGCCCGGCGCGGACCAATTCACGCCGAAGGTGCCATGGAAGCGGCCTAACGCGGGGGCGCGCTCCAGGCCCTTTGCGCGCGGGAGGATCAACCTTTGCGGCTGTCTAAACCGCTCGCCCCGAAGTGTGCGATGAGGTGACGGTGATCTCGTAGCCGGTGGGGTCGACGATGTGAAACCACCTGTGAATCCTGCCGTCTTCGATGGCGGAGGGTTGCATCCCTAGCCCCGCATAGGCTTCCCGGGCCGCCTTCACATCGTCCACCATCAGATCGAAGGGCGCCTTGGCCCCGGGGTCGATCTCTTCCTCGGCGGGCCTCAGCACCAGGTGCGTGCCGCCCCGTAGTTCCAGCACGGCGAAGGTATCGCTCTGATGGATCAAGCGCAGGCCCAGCTTTACCAGGTATTCGGTGGACACCCCAACATCGCTCACCAGGTGTCTCACGTGGCCGATGGCCACCGGGGGACGGCCATCGTTGCTGCGGTCGGGTCTTGCGTCGGACATGGCGGTGCTCCTGTCGAGGTTACGGTATCGTTCCATCCGTTCCGGAAGTCGGCTATTCGGCTCCCACATGCATAAAATCTGCAACGGGTCTCGATAATGGGTCTGCCAACAGATAATTCAATTGGTCAATCCGGTTGCCGCCGAGCGGCCCGAAGCGGCTCTGAACTTGTAAGGCGTTGAAACCCTTCCCTCCGCTCAGGATGACCTTCGGGGATCGGCACCGGCCCACACGGGCAATTTTTGAGACCACTTGTTACAATCGCGGGTGCCCTTACTCGATGATCACGTGTTCTTCAGTGAAGAACGCCGTACCCTGCGCCAAGTCCAAAAACTTGATCTCGTCCTCCCGCAGCTTGCGGTTCGCCACCTTCATTGCCGGCGTCGCGAAGGAGCGTTCCATGGCCTCACGGCTATCGTACCAGACCTCCGTGATACCGTCATAGGGCTCGCCGCTACCCCAGCTTTTGCGGATTGCGTCATGCACCGGGTGCACCAGGGTGTGAGACTGCACGTAGCGGCCCATCTTCAGGTCCACGGCCAGGCCCTTGACCAGCGGGCCATGGGTGTTGAGCCAATAGTCCAGGAACTCCTGATGGGAAAGGTGGGGCAGCCGGCGCAGGCATTCGGTAAATTTGATCATGGGATGTCTCCTTTCGGGTTGCGGTAAAATCCATCGGGAGGGGTGGGGCTCGTACTTCGGGCGTCCCGGCAACGAATCATAAAGGCCGTTGTTGCCCGCGTTTTCGTACTACTGTGTCAGTTTCAGCCACAGATAAACGCGGATGAACACTGATACAAACAATTTCAACGGCTTAGATCAGCATGAACCTGTATTCAGCCGCGGCTGCATGCCGTCCGGTGTCGCGCAATTAGCGGGGAGCAGGCCACACACCAGCCCTGGCGGGCGGTTTGCGAAGCCCGTCTCCACCCTCCTAGCCGGGGAGGTGAGTCAGCACGTGGAATGGAAAAGACCCCCGACCGGCTCTGTTTCCCGAACCGCATTGTAGCGCC
>JACZVE010000075.1 GCA_022572825.1 SAR324 cluster bacterium | reverse complement strand
GAATCCAAAGCCGCCGACCAGGCCCGCGCCGATGGCGTGGACATCAAGACCTACACTGTCATATACGAGCTGGTGGATGACGTATACGCCGCCCTGCAGGGCCTCCTCAAGCCGGTCGTCCGGGAGGAGGTGATGGGTCACCTGGAAGTGCGCGACGTGTTTAGCAACACCAAGGACGGACGGGTTGCCGGCGGATACATCACCGATGGCCGGCTGGAGCGCAAGAGCCCCGTGCACGTGTATCGGGACGACGTGCTGATCCATACAGGCGTGCTCAATTCGCTGCGTCGCTTCAAGGACGACGTGGCCTCGGTTCAATCGGGGAATGAATGCGGGTTCCGTATCGCCAAATTCAACGACCTGCAGGCCGGCGATCTGATCGAAGCCTTCGCGCGGGTCGAAGAGGTGCCGAAACTGGAACGCGCCCGCCGGGCCTAGCACTTCACATCAGATAGCCGCGTATTTGTCGCCGCGATCTCTCGCAACGAGGATCGCGTGACTCCAATTGTCCCATTTCCGCATATTGGTTGATGGAAGATGGCCGGCCGCAAACTGGAGCACCTGAACGAGTCCATTCGGCAAAAGCTGGGCCGTTTGCTGTACAAGGAAGCCAACGACCCTCGGTTCCACTCCGTCACCATCACCGATGTGAAAGTTTCCAAGGATCTTTCCTCGGCCAACGTGCAGTTTTGCGCCTTCAATCAACAGGCCGATCCGCACGATATCGAGGCCGCCCTCAACGCAGCGGCCGGTTTTTTCAGCCACGCCCTGGGCCGCACAATGGCCACCCGCCGCACGCCGAAGCTGCGCTTTCATTACGACGCCGGCTTCGATTACGCCGAGGAAATGGAAACGCTGCTGAAGAAGGTGCGACCGCTGGATGAGTAGCATGCCCCTCCTCAATGGCGTCGTCATTATCGACAAGCCCGTGGGCCCCTCATCCAACCAGGTCATGGACCGTCTGAAGGGCCGGCTTCGCGCCTGTGGTCTGGGCCGCGTCAAAATGGGCTTTTTGGGCACGCTCGACCCCATCGCCTCCGGTGTGCTCCCCGTTTTCATCGGCAAGTCCACCAAGCTGATCTCCGCGTTTGAACGGCTGGACAAGACCTACCGCGTCACGGTGCGACTCGGACAGCGCACGGACACCTGCGATGCCGAGGGCAAGGTGATCGCCGAACACGATACCGCCGCGCTGACGCCCCGTGAGGTGAGGGCTGCCGTACTATCCTTTCAGGGAATGCAGGCGCAACAGGTGCCCCGTTTTTCAGCGGTGAAGGTCGGCGGTGTCCCTGCCTATCGCTTGGCACGCGCGGGAAAGCCAGTGCCGCCCCGTACACGCAGGGTGATCATCCACCAGATCGACGTGGAAGCGGTCGAGCTGCCTTTTGCGACCTTCCGCACCACCTGTTCCGGCGGCACCTACATGCGCAGCCTGGCGGACAGCATTGGCGAAAAGCTGGGCGTGGGCGGCCACGTGACCGCGCTGCGGCGTCTTGGCTGTGAGTGCTTGTTTACTTTGGAAAATTCCATTACTTTGGAACGGGTCGAGGAAGACCTGCAGACGGGCGGATTCGGATTCCTGTTGAATCCGTCCGAGTTTTTGCCCAATTATCTGCCGCTGATCGTGGAGGACCACTCCGAGCGGCAATTACGGGATGGACGCATCATACCCATCGCTGAGGAATCGGCCAGCCTGCGCCCCGCGGCGAAAGTGAAGGCGCTGCGGCCCTCCGGTGTCCTCGTCGCCATCGGCGAGGTGGTACCCTATCGTCGCGACGTCCTCGGTTTTCAACCCACGAAGGTCCTGGTGTGAAGGGCCGGCGGCGGCAGGGCCTTGGTGTGAAGGGCCGCCGGCGGTCGGGCCCCGAGCAAGGCTGCACGTACGCGAGCGCCAAAGCGGCGGCCTGGCCGGAGCGAATTATCCTTCGAGTGAAGCACCCATGATAACGCAACAGCAAAAGCAGGAAATCATCAATCTTCACAAGCGGGGCGATGACGATACGGGGTCGCCTGAGGTGCAGATCGCCTTGCTGTCCGAAAAAATCAGGTACCTCACCGATCATTTCAAGACCCACAAGAAGGATCACCATTCCCGGCGCGGCCTGCTCAAGATGGTCAGCACACGCAGACGGCTGCTGGACTACCTCAACCGCAAAGACCATGAGCGCTACCGCACGTTGATCCTAAAACTCGAATTGCGGCGCTAAACCATGGATCTCCCCGCAAGGCGCGGGGCGTTACCCTGGGGTGGACGTCTTCGCGACAGGCTACTTGGGATGCAAATGGGGCTTCGGGCCCGGCGCGCTGGCCGTGCCGGCCTGAATTTCGATTTGGATCCCAATGTGCAGTGCTGCTACGCGGACGCCTTCCTCATACCCTTTCACTCCATTCAAGGGAGTTCCATTGATGATATCGTTTTCCGACAAGGTGGGAGGCCGTCCCATTTCCATCGAAACCGGGCACATGGCCCGCCAGGCGTCCGGAGCGGTCCTCGTTCGTTATGGGGATACGGTCGTCTTGGCTACGGCCACGGCGGACAAGGCAGCAAAGCCCTATAGGGGATTCACGCCGCTTGCGGTGCACTATGTGGAAAAGATGTACGCAGCCGGGCGTGTACCGGGCGGCTTTTTCAAGCGCGAAGGGCGCCTATCGGACCGGGAAACCCTGATATCCCGCTTCATCGATCGCCCTATCCGCCCCCTGTTTCCCGACAATTACGACCACGAAACCCAGATCATTACCACGGTGCTGAGCACCGATCACGAGAACGAGCCGGCCTTGGCCGCACTGTTGGGCACGTCCGCGGCGCTGCAGGTCTCCGATATTCCCTTTGGCGGTCCCATCGCGGGCGTGCGCGTGGGGCGGATCGACGGCGATTTCGTCGCCAACCCGACGCCGGATGAACTGGCGCGAAGCGATCTGAACTTCCTGGTGGCCGGCTCCAGGGATGCGGTGCTGATGGTCGAGGGCGAGGCTCAGACGGTAAGCGAGTCGGTGGCCCTGGATGCGATCATGTTCGCCCACAAGGCCATGCAGCCTCTCCTCAGCATGCAGGACAAACTGCAGAAAAAGTCCGGCAAGCCCAAATGGTCACTCCAAGCGAGCGAGGTGGACTCATCGCTGAAAAGCGCCGTGGAGAAGTTTTGCCGCGGCGAGCTCGGCAAGGCGCTGTCCATCAGCGACAAGCAGGGGCGCTATGCGGCGTTGGAGGCGGTAGAGAGCGAGACGCTGCAAAAGTTCTACGATGCCGAGCGGGACGATGAGGGCGTCAAACGGCAGGTGACGGGGATCGTTGCCGACCTGCAAAAGCGCCTCATGCGCGAAGGGGTGCTGAAAAACGGCACCCGCGTGGATGGGCGCTCCACAACCGATATCCGCCCGATCGACTGCGAAGTCGGCGTGCTGCCGCGCAGTCATGGCTCGGCATTGTTCACGCGGGGCGAAACCCAGGCGCTGGTCACCGTCACCCTGGGCGCCCGCGACGATGAGCAGATGATCGATGCCTTGAGCGGCATATCCTTCAAGGGCTTTCTCTTCCACTACAACTTTCCTCCCTTCTCGGTGGGGGAAACGACACCCCTGCGCGGTCCCGGACGGCGTGAGATCGGCCATGGCTTTCTGGCCGAAAAGGGTATTGCCCCGTTGCTGCCCCCGCGGGAAACATTTCCCTACACGCTGCGGGTCGTTTCGGAAATCCTGGAGTCCAATGGGTCATCGTCCATGGCCTCGGTTTGCGGTGCCTCGCTGGCATTGATGGACGCGGGCGTGCCCATTGCAGAGCACGCGGCGGGCATCGCCATGGGCCTGATCCAGGAAGACGGCAAGACCGCCATTCTTTCGGATATCCTTGGTGACGAGGATCACCTGGGAGATATGGACTTCAAGGTGGCCGGGACGAGAAATGGCATCACGGCCCTGCAGATGGACATCAAGGTTGCGGGCATCACCAAGAAGGTGCTGGACATGGCGCTCAAGCAGGCCAGGGAGGGCCGCCTGCACATTCTCAAGCTGATGGAAAAGGCAATCGCCGAGCCGCGTGCGGGGTTGTCGCAATACGCGCCGCGTTTCGTTGCCTACAAGATCAACCCGACGCGCATCAGGGACGTCATTGGTCCCGGAGGGCGCATCATCCGCGGCATAGTCGAGAAAACCGGCGCAAAGATCGACGTGAGCGACGATGGCATGGTGAGCATATCCGGCCGCGATCACGCCGCGGTGGACGAAGCCTTGCAGATGGTCAAGGATCTCACCGCGGAAATCGAGATCGGCACGGTCTATCATGGTCCCGTGAAAAAGATCATGGACTTTGGCGCATTCGTGGAGCTTGTTCCCGGCACCGACGGCCTCGTCCACATCTCGCAGATGCGCGAGGAGAAGGTGGAGCGCGTGGAGGACGTGGTCAAGGAGGGGGAGATGGTCACCGTCAAGGTGATTGGATTCGACCGCCGGGGCAAGTTGAAGCTGTCCATGCTGAACGTGGATGCCTGAGCCGCCGCGCCACCGCCATCACCAACCACGACATGCGCAGCCCGGTGGGCGTCGTCGCGAACATCGGGGAACTCCTGAAGGGGGAGATGGACGGCGGCTCCGCCCGCCCCGCGACGTACCCGATCAATTGTTCATCACCATTGATCATGCTAAATTCAAGAACGCTGTGCGGGAACGTGTGCAAATCGCCATCAAATCTACGGCCAACGGCGGCAGCATTCCCATCGATGGAGTCAAAGCCGAGAGCTACCGGCCGACTTTGAGCGTTAGCGATACGGGCGTCGGCATTGCCGAGGAGGAACAGGGGCGCATATTCGAGCTGTTCCATGGGGTCGGGGAACCGATCCACCCTCATTCCTCGGCCGCCGACTTTCTCCGGGCGGCATGGGCGTGGGGCTCGCGATCGTCGGCGAAATTGCCGCTTATCAGGGCATCATGGAAGTGGACAGCAGCATCGCCCAGGGATCCACCTTCACGCTGATCAGTCCCCAGCACCCGCCCGGATGAATTGGGGAGCAGACCCGGATGCGCGTTTTCAGAAGAGGGCCATGGAGATCCGGGGGGTCGAACGACTATTCCAGCGATTGAGCTATTCCTTCCGCGAACCTTCCCTGGCCTCGCTTGCACTGACCCATAAATCGTTTACCAACGAAAATCCGCGCGAAGCTCCGCAGCACAACGAGCGCCTGGAATTCCTGGGCGATGCGGTGCTGGACTTCGTCATCAGCGATCTGCTGATGGCCCGGTATCCTCAGTTGCCGGAGGGCGACCTGTCCAAGAGGCGCGCCGGGCTCGTCAGCGAATCCGCGCTGGCGCAAACCGCCCGCGAGCTGGAGCTGGGCCGCTACCTGCGCATGGGAAGGGGTGAGTCGCTCTCCGGCGGGCAGGACAAGGATTCCATCCTTGCGGACGCATTGGAGGCCCTGCTGGCGGCGGTATATCTGGACAGCGCCAATACGGTGGGCCTGAAAGACATTCAGCGGGTCGTGCACGACTTGTTTCACGAACGGCTGGAAGACGCGGGCCGGCCCTCCCGCCTGGAGGACTTCAAGACGGAGCTGCAGGAGCTGGTGCAGAGCCAATTTAAGGACACGGTGCGTTACGTTATCGTACAGGAGCAAGGGCCCGATCACGAGAAACAGTTCGAGGCCGCGGTGTATTTCCGCGATCAGGAATTGGGGCGCGGCTCCGGCCGCTCGAAGAAGCATGCCGAGCAGAATGCCGCCCGGCTGGCCTTGCGCGGCAGGAAGGCCCCACTTCACGGGCTGAGCAAATGAACACCGGAGCGCTTCGCCCGCGTTGGCGACTGAATAAAGCCATCGCCAGGGCCGGACTTTCCTCGAGGCGGGAGGCGGACAGGCTGATCGCCGATGGGCGAGTGCGCCTCAACGGCCACGGCGTGCGCGAATTCGGAATCAGCGTCGACCTCGATGCGGACGTGATCGAGGTCGGCGGGCAGCGCGTACAGGTGCCCGGCGCAGCGGGCCGCGAGGTGTGGGCGCTCTATAAACCCAAGCGGTGCATCGCCACCCTCCACGATCCCCAAGGGCGGTCCTCGCTGGCGGATTTTCTGCCGCGCAATGCCGGGCGCCTGTTTCCGGTCGGCCGGCTCGACTACGATACGGAGGGATTGATATTATTGACAAATGATGGTGATTTGGCCCATTGCGTGGCCCATCCTTCCTTTGGGATCGATAAGGTGTACCTGGTTAAGGTCAGGGGACGGATGCGGCAGGAAATCCTGCACAGGCTCGCCGAAGGTCCGTGGTTGGAAGGGCGGCACAGGCAGCGTGTGAGCGCGCGCATTCTGCACGCCTTCGACGATAAAACCTGGCTCGAGGTGACCCTGCGCGAGGGTATCCAGCACCACATCAAAAAAATGTTCGCCAAGCTGGGACTCCGCGTGCTCAAGATCAAACGCTATCAGGTGGGATCCGTGGCATTGGGAGAATTGCAACCCGGCGAGTCCCGCAAACTGGGACAGGGCGAGATCGATGCGCTACTGAACCGAACTCGGCGCCCTAACCGCCGCGGCAGGCCGCACCCCGCGGGCAGTTGAGCGCCACGCGCGCCTGCAAGCGGCGGCGTTGGCCGGCCGCCGTCATCGCGTCGTGCCTGAAACTCCATTACCGGTGAAATCCGCCTGTGCAAAGCAAAAAACTGTATGAATTGAAGCTTTCCGGCAGGCAGGTGCTCCTGCGCATTCAGCCGCCCGAGGGCGCCAGGCGGGCCAGCCTGAGCGAAATTCAAAAGGAGCTGCGGCGCCGGGAACTGCCCTATCGCCACGAGACGCTCTTCGACATCTACCGCCGGGCCAGCAACGAGTTCGAGCCGCTGGCCGTTCACGAGGCCAAGGAATACGACGTGTTCCTGGAGGTGTCCGAGGACGCCCAACAGGCCTTCATCACCGTCGTTCCGCCCGACGTGGGGGAGGACAGCCTGCGCCCGGCCAGCATCAAAAATGCGTTGGAAGCCGCCAAGGTGGAAAGAGGCATCCGCTACGACGAGATCAAGCGCATTCTCGCCGCCGGGGAGGCGCAGCAACACGTGCTGATCGCCCAGGGAAAGCTTCGCAAGCAGGGTGTCGATGGCCGCATCGAGTTCGTCGAGAAAGCGGGCCAGACCGTCGTGTTGGGGGAGAACTTCGCCGATTACCGCGAGCTGAACCTGATCAACAACGTCGTATCGGGTGATCTGATTGCGCACATCACGCATCCGACGCTGGGAGAGGACGGCTATGACGTCCATGCCAAAGTGCTGAAAGCACGGCCCGGCAAAAAGCCCAAGTACAAGGTGGGCCGCAACGTCCGCCTGGGCGAGGACGCCACCGAGCTGTTTGCGGTGCGGGACGGATATGTAGTGCGCACGGGCGACAAGATCTCCGTGGAAAATATCCTCGAACTCGACAACGTGGATGGCGAGACGGGCAATATCCGCTTCCACGGGGTCGTGCGCGTCCGTGGACAGGTGGAGGACAACTATGAGGTGGAGGCGGACAAAGGCATCGACGTGGCCGGTACGGTGGGCAAGGCCCTATTGAAAAGCAAGGGCGACATCCGCATCAAAGGCGGTGCCTTCGGCGCGTCACTGGAGAGCGAAGGCAACGTCCATGCCCGTTTTCTCTCCGACTCCAAGGTGAAGGCCGACGGCAGCGTTATCGTAGACGAGTACGTTCTGCACTGCGAGGTGATCGCCAAGCGGACGGTGAAGGTCACACGCGAGCCCAAGGGGTTCATCATGGGCGGCCGCACCCGCGCCGGGACGGAAATCTGGTCTCCCGTCGTGGGCTCCGAGGTGAGCGAGGATCGTACCGTGCTGGAAGTGGGGGGCGGGGTCAATGTGCGCAAGCGCTTCGATGCTTTGCAGGAGCGCATCGATGCCGATCTGGATGGCTTCGATAAACTGCGCAAGAATCTGCTCTACCTGCAGCGCCAGCGCGAATCGGAGGGACCCCTGGAGGGCCGGCAGAAGGAAATGTATGACCGCACGGTGCAATCGGGCCGCGGGATATGCGCCGATCTGCTGAAACAGGCCAAGCTCCACCACGAGATGCTGGGTGCGATCGCCAATCCGGAGGAGGACATCGGCTGCGTGATGATCTCTCACATGGCGCACCCCGGTACCTCCGTCCAGGTGCAAACCAGCCGCGTCAACGTCAAGGACGCCATGGAATCGTGCGCCTTCATGATTCTTGCCGGCGGCCTGAAAGCCATGCCCTACGGCGCGGCGCTGAAACTGCATAAACAACAGCAGCAACGAGCAAGGCAATAGAAGCGGGTCCCCAATATACCGGCGCGCCGCGCCCTTCCCTGCGACGGGCTCAGGACAGGCGAGACGCTCGCTGCGCCCTTCGATGGGTTCAGGGCGAGCTCGCGTCTCAGGAACGCGGCCCGGAAGACCCGATTCCCCGAGGAAACTCCCCACTCCTGGCCGCAAATTAGCACGTGGCAAAACTACGAAGGCTGGAGCAGATCGGGAGTGGGGAGTTGTCTCGATAGGTCGCGCTTGCCGCGGAGACCGGTGTCATGGCGCAGATGACGAGAGAGGAAGTGGAACAGGCGGTGCGGGCCGCTCGGCCGCTGCGCGGCCGCGACCTGCGCGGCATCCACCTGGAAGGCGCGGATCTTCAGGGGGCCGTGCTGGAGCGCTGCAATCTGGCCAACGCCAGGATGGACGAGGTCAAGCTGGACGGTGCCATCCTGCTTCATTGCAATCTGAACAATGCGCAACTCAGCGAGGCGACCCTGCAGGAGGCGATGATCAAGGGCGGCAGCATGGATAGCTGCAATCTGCGCGATGCCGTGCTGGTGGAAATCACCCTCGGCCAGCTCAAATTGAACAAGACCGTGCTGCGCTACGCCAACATGTATCACGCCTTCCTCAGCGACGTGGAGGCGACGCTGGCGGATCTGGGCGGGGTCAACCTGCAGCGGGCCCTGCTCACCAACTGTTCCTTCCGCCTCTGCCTCATGGACAATTGCGAGGCGGCTTTCATGCAGGGCAGCAAGGTCGATTTCACCGGTTCCTCGCTGGCCGATGCGAATTTCGACCGTTCCGTGCTGGTGGGGGCCAACTTTTCGCTCACGCAACTGGCGGGCGCTTCCCTGCGCGGCTGCCCGATGAACAATGCCAACTTCTTCTCCGCCGATCTTCGCGAGGCGAACTTCACCAAGTCCAACATGGAAGGCTGTCACCTGCTGGGTGTGAATGCCGAGGGCGCCATCATCAACGGCGTCAACCTGCGCAAGGCTTTCCTGGGCGAGGGGAACTTCACCGGCGCCGATCTGGATGGCGCGTATCTGGCCGAGACGGTCACCGAGGGCGCCGTCTTCGAGGGCGCCAGCTTCCAGGGAGCCAAGCGATGAAGCGGCTGCTGGCGGCGGCATGGCTGGCCGTCGTGGCCGCCCTCCCTGGCGCGCTGCCGGCGCTGGCGGAATACCGCGCGTACGAGCTGGAGCTGGTGGATCTGTACGACTTGCGCATCAATAAGCCCGAGACCCCCCGCACCAGCCGCGTGACGACGGCGATGGATCCCGACCTGTACCAGCGCACGCACGGGGGGCCGTTTCACGTTGGCGTGATGCTGCTGGCCACCTGGATGTGCTACGGCGACACCTCGTTTTTTCGCGCGATCTGCCCGCGGCCCGCGCCCAAGGAGCCCAAGTTCGCCGTGGGCGACGACGTGGCGGTGGTGCTCGGCAAGCACATCACCGATGGCTGGCGCGGCAAAGTGGAAGTGGCCTATTTCCAGCACTCGGTGCGATCCAACGTGTACGGCGTACGCTTTGCCGAGCGGCGCAGCGTCTACGCCCGTTACTACGAGAAGGATCTGAAGAAGGCCGGGGAACCGCCACCGCAGAGCAGCCCACCCCAATGAGCCGCACAACCGCAATCGTCGGCAAGGGTGGCGCGGGCAAGACGTTCGTGGCCGCGCATCTGGCCATGTCGCTGGGCTACATGGGCATCAAGACCCTGCTGGTCGGCTGCGACC